>JBFYMY010000069.1:0-2577 GCA_041304645.1 Thermoplasmatales archaeon | reverse complement strand
CGGATGTGTCCACGACCATAACTACATCGATCGGGGACCTTATCTCGGCGCTGGGTTCATGCATCATGTAGCTGATGTTGGAGCTGGAATATTCCTTGGCCACACTGGGATTGTTGATGTTATTGTTCTTGTTGAAACCGTTTATCTGCTCCCATTCCCTTTCTATGTTCGATGTGGTCGGCTCTTCCAAGTAATCGAGCCTTCCCTCACCGTTTATCATCACGACAGTGGAATCCGTGTCCCAGTTGCCTGTCCCTCCCTCCAGGTCGTCCCAGAAGAAATAGACCTCTCTGGTAAGCTTAGGTACATTGTTTATGGTCTCGAAGACCTCATCATCGTCGTCGTAGTAGTCCAGATAGACCTGGAAGGTCCTCATGCCGGCATAGAGAGGTGTCCAGATGGCCTCCAGCGTTGTTGCCTTGTCAGGACCAAGGTATATGTTCTCGCTCTTTATGAGCGTGGAACCGTCGCTGAACCTGACCGTTCCCCCGCCGCCAGCGCCTCCTATGTTCGCTATCTCCACCTTGACGAGGTATGAGTTGCCCAGGACAGGGTTATCGTTCTCGAAGTCTATCTTTACGTTCCTTCCCACCAGCTCGGGCTGGTCCTCGGGCGTGTTGAACCAGTGTAGGCTCATATATACGAGCTCGGTCAGGGCAGTTTCCCTTGTATTGTACCTTGCGTTCCACATCTGCCAGCTGTGGGAAATGGTCCTGAAGTAGTTGTACGGGACGGTGGTCTTGGCCATCTCGAACTGGATGGAGACCAGGTTCGATGCTGGAGCGACCGGGTCATAAGCGTACAGTCCTATCTCTATGTCCTGGTAAGGGTCCACGGTCGTTCTCTGCATGTTCCGCCATCTGAAGTTCCTATCGAACTGTGTATTCGGGTACTCAAGGCCAAGATAGATGTCAGATATGTATTCGCCGGACCTGGCACCGTAGATGCTCTGCCTGTTGAGCCCAGCCGTGGGCGCAAAGTTCGGGTCTAAACCGAGATAGGTGTCCATGAAATCTCCTATGGTGATGCCTATGGAGGTCAATGCTTCTGCTCTATAGGCGTTCAGCTCGAACGACCAGTCGCTGCCGACCACCATCAGGTTCTCGTGATGGGTGGTTGGAAGGAAGCTCGCCTCGGGGTATTGACCGTTGAGATACTTAGTGAGCTCGACCATATCGTCCTTTGTGAGGGTTTCCATGAAGGTCAGACCCCTGTTACCGGCATCGCCTGTCACCCAGATGACCGAGTTGTACCTCTTGAGGTCCAGCAGGCTCAGGCCGGAGTTGAAGTCCCATGAAGAGGTGACGGAACTGTACTTCTGTTTTACCGTATGTACCTCGTGATCGTAGCCCAGGTTCGTCAGCGTGATATTGAATGGTTCATTGGGCTCTCCGAAAGCATAGACTATCTCCTTTGTCGGATCGGCCGTCAAAGCGGCGGATGTTATAGGGT
This sequence comes from Thermoplasmatales archaeon, assembly GCA_041304645.1. GTDB lineage: Archaea > Thermoplasmatota > Penumbrarchaeia > Penumbrarchaeales > Penumbrarchaeaceae > JALOTP01. Next base: position 1,125 of record JBFYMY010000069.1, on the reverse strand, counting down.
CTGCGAGGTCGAAGTTGTCATGGGAACCGTCGTCATCCACGAGCAGGATGTTGTTCTGGGTGACGAAAGATGTCTGGGTGGACGTGGAGTAAGTGATATCGTTGTTCTCCTCGCTTATCTCCTGTATCAGGTGATAAGGGTCCGCAACGACCCTGAAGGTGTACTTGCCCACACCTATGGCGAGCCACAGTTTGTAGATCGTGTACTCTCCTCCGTCGGCCTGTATCCCGTTAATATCGGTAGGATTGTTGTATGGCGGTACATTGGTCGTTTCCGGCGCACCGGTCCTCGGGTCCGGGATGCCAGTTGGGACCGGTAGTTCGATCCCATCGGGACCAGTGACGTAGAAGATGGCCGATGTCGATTCCGAGGACGGACCATTGTTACGTACGGTCGCCTCTATGAGGATGGTATCGAGGTATTTGGGCAGATTGGTATCGTCTATCTTGACCTTGGCCCACCGTAGTGCAGGGATAGGGTTCCCGGTATCCGTCAGGATGGAAAGCTCCATCTTGGTAATGGATAGGTCCCTTCCCACATTGATCTTCCAGTCGAACCATTTGAGGATGGATGCGACCAGATTGATCTTCTCGTTCAGGTATTTCACCTGGTTCATGTCCCAACCTAGGACCACGGTCCTCCATTGGGCGTTGGAATGAGCAATATCTGGATCTTCGGCAGACCTCAAGGAGTTCACTTTGGGCGGTAAGGTCAGGACCTCGGAAGGTACCGTCAGGACACCGACCGGGTCCGTTATCCCGGCTATGGCATCTATGACCGGTTGCCTAGGTGTATAGAGCTGCATGAGCTTGTTGCCTGCGGCCTGGTCCATTAGGCTCAGATTGTACTCCCCAGCGGTAAAGGGTGTGAGCTTGGTATCGTCCAATCCCTTCAATATATAGGGCGATGTGCTCGTTAGGTCCTGATCGATATATATCTTCTTCATACCCATATACTTGTAGACGAAATCCCTGGCCGCGGTCCATTCGTCCAGGTCGCTCACACCATTGTGTATCAATGGTTCTCCGGATGTGAAATACCTGGTTGCCAATCCTTCGAAGGGAGAACTTCCGACTATCAGAACGTACCTGTCGGTCTCCAGGAACTTCATCAGTTCCTGAATAT
>JBFYMY010000068.1:0-2975 GCA_041304645.1 Thermoplasmatales archaeon | reverse complement strand
TCTGGTCTTATCACCCGAGGGACCGGCCGGACCGCTGCCCCTTGAGAAGTACATGACCAGGGAGAGGCTTGACCTCCTGAGGGAGGCAGATGATATAGTGATGGAAGGCATGAGGAGGCATGGGCTTTACGATGGGATCTGGCAGTGCCCCACGGTCCTGGTCCCCGTTTCCTTCGGCGGCGGGGAGATGGTCGTCATAAGGCCGGTCTGGTCCGAGAGGGCCATGACGGCGGAGGTCGCCGAGCTCCCGGATGTCTATCTGAAGGACGTCGTTCCACAACTGATATCTCTTCCCGGCATAGGGTCGGTCGCGGTCGATGTCACGTCCAAACCTCCGGGGACCATAGAGTGGGAGTGATACCATGAGGCTCGTTCTGGCCTCAACGTCCCCCAGACGGTCAAGGCTGCTCAAGGAAGCTGGGTTCGAGTTCGATATCGTCGCTCCTTATTCAAAGGAGAGCATCCTTGACGATCCCGAGAGGACAGTGGTGGGGAACGCTGTGTCCAAGGCGCGTTCGGTCGATGTTCCGACCGGTTCCCTGGTCATAGGGGCAGATACCTTGGTTCTGTGTAGCGGAGAGGTCCTTGGAAAGCCCACAGATAGGAAGGATGCGGAACACATGCTGATGCTCCAGCTCGGGCACCCCCAGGACGAGATTACCGGCGTCTGTGTCCTGGAAAGGTCAAGGGAACGGGAGTACAGCGGGTTCGAAGTGTCCCGTGTCGTCATGGAAGGGGACAGGGACGGTATTGAAAGCTACCTTGATACAGGACTGTGGGAAGGGAAGGCGGGGGGGTACGGCATCCAGGACGCTTCGGGTCTGGATGTCAGGCTCGTCCGTGGGGAAAGGGACAATGTCGAGGGGCTCCCCATGACGCTGGTGAAGAGGCTGTTATCCCTTGCTGGTCACGATTACCCCGATAGGACGCCCCTCGGAGGGTGACGGTATTTCTTGAGATAATTAGATAAATACCGTCACCCCTACATGGTCCATGGTAAGGTCAAGGTTCAGGGTCGAGGTCAACCGGACATCCGGCGGGAGGGAGAAGTACTACCTCGTGAAGGATGTCTCTTTCAGGAGCAAGAAGGCCAAGGTCAGGGCCTACCTGGGTACCAGGGCCCCGACCCCCGAGGAGGTCAAGAGGGCAAGGAAGGAGAAGGGCTATCAGCTCGAAGTGAAGGCCATCCAGAGGAGAGCGGGGATGAGCGCACCGTTCTACCGGACGGAATACCTTAACAGGCCCATCCTGACCAGGCTCGAATACCTGAGGCATCTCTACCAGACATACCATTCGTACTTGACGACCAATGAGCTCATGGTCTACGAACGTGATTTCGAGGTCAAGTACATCTCGGGGACCACAAAGATAGAGGGGAACACTCTGTCGGACAGGCAGGCCATGGACCTGCTTGTGAACGATATCGTACCCAAAGGAAAATCGCTTAGGGAGATAAACGAGGTCCAGAACTTCCGCAACGTCATCAGATACAGGAACGATTACAGGGGTAGGGTCACATCGGAGTTCATAAGGACCCTTCATTCCCTGATTATGGCCAATATAGACCACGAATCCGCCGGTTCTTTTAGGAGGATGGACGACATCGGGATAGAGGGATATGACCTCAGGGTGACCCCATCGATATTGATAGAGGAGGAGCTTTCAGAGGCCCTGCTAGACTACGAGCGCAAGCTGGACGAGGGTTATCATCCCTTTGAGCAGGCCATACTTTTCCATTACAGGTTCGAGACCATACACCCGTTCACTGACGGGAACGGCAGGGTCGGAAGGGAAGTTTTGAACTATATGTTGAGAGCCTCTAAGTTCCCCAGGCTTCTATTCCCTGGTAAAGAGAGGGAGATCTATATCAAAGCATTACGGATGGGGAACCGTAGAATGTACCGGAAGATGGTAGAAGCATTCTCGGAATTGATAATAAAACAGAGGTTGAAGGTCATGATGGAGAACCTATCGAGGTCCGTCGGACCTGCCAGGACCAAGGCGAAGTAGGTCCTTGCCAGATACGATCGATATCTATTCGAGCCTGTTCCCGTTGAGCTCAATATGATGTGTGATATCCACTGCCTTCGATAACATCGCATGCACCGAGCAGTACTTCGTTACAGAGAGGTCTATGGCCTTTTTGACCTTGTCAACATCGATGTCGTTCCCCTCGAACCTGTAGATGAGATGGAGCTTCGTGTAGACCTTGGGATGGTCCGCTGCCCTTTCATGGGTCTCGCTCACCTCGAAGAGGTCGTAGCGGACCTTCATCTTCTCCAGGATGGAGACCACATCCATCATGGTGCAGCCCATGACCGCCTGGAGGACAAGCTCCATTGGTGAGGGTCCGCCCAGTACTCCTCCCGCCTCTTTCTTGGTGTCCATCATCACCCAGTGTCCAGAATCGGTCACGCCCGTTATAGCAAGTCCATGTGCAGGTCTGACGTAAGCCAAATGAGTTCCTCCGTTTGTTGTGGTCGGGAGAAATGGGAGAATTATTAACACTTTGCCTCAACTGTTCGGGATGGTACGGGTGAGGGTGTGGATAGAGGATTGATGTCATTTTTAAACGTTTGTACCATATTTAAATGAATGTCCCATAAGGCAGTTCTAATACCCTGTTGGATGGGCTCTAACGGCTTCGAAAAAGCCGAAGGAGGCAAAGATAGAATGTCGAACAGGATGGTCCTTGCCGGGCTCTCCGTATTGGTCCTTCTCGCCAGTCTGGCGGTCGCCGTCGCGGCGACGGACCTGTTGGCGGAGGACCCTGCTGGGACAGGGACGAGCGATGTGGAAGAGAACACACAGATAGATGGGACAGAGGACCTAACGAACTCCACGACGGTTCCCCCGGAACCCAAGAATGGGACGGGACGACCCCATAGGCATCACCCTTATGGGAACGCCACCTGGGAACCTCGCGGTCCCCGGGACGATATGAACTGCACCCATGATCGCAACAGGACCGGACC
>JBFYMY010000067.1:0-15505 GCA_041304645.1 Thermoplasmatales archaeon | reverse complement strand
TTGACCTGTCTATGACGGAATCTGCCAATATAAGGTCCTTGGAGAAGACCGAGATCACCGAGTCGGAGAATATCTCCTTCGCCCTCATTCCTGCCTGCACGACGGAGTCCGAGATGCTCCTATCGGAGAAATCCTCCATCTCCAGTATATTGCCCGCCATCGAGACAGCATGGTCGGCGACCCTCTCGACGGCCCTTGCCGACAACATGAAGTTCAGGGCGTCCTCGGGGGACATCTTGGTCCTGTCGGCGACCTTGGGGGAGAGGCTAACCATGTTGAACTCCTTGTGGATGAGCCAGTTTATCCTGTCGACCTCCATGTCCCTCTGGACGACATCCTCCAGGACCGCCCTGTCGGGTCGGTTCAACGCCTTAAGCGAGTCCTCTATCATCTTCTCGGTCAGGAACGACATCCGCTTAAGTCCGGTCTTCACCGAGAAATCAGCCGGGTCTATGAGGTCCTGGAGCCGTATCAGGTCCTTCTTCTCCTCAACTATCTCCACGCCCATGACTAGCCTAGTGAACTCCCTGACCGCACGAGCATGCTCCGTAGGGATGGCCGGTTTGCAGCTGACCTCTATACTAGTGACGCCCGAGATATAGGCTCCGACCAGCCTTCTTATGATGGCGTCCTCCTTCTCGTCCCCGGCAAGCTTGAGCTCGCCCACCACGGAATCCCTGAACCCGACCGGTTGGGGGGAAAGGACCAGGAGGCCGTTCCGGTCCTCCATGATGTTCAACGGTGTCCCCGATTGCAAAGAGTTCTTCTCGGCCCATTTCTTGGGCAGAGATACGATGAAGGTTGAACCTCCCGATACCTGTACCTTTCTTGTCTCCATGCTCACCCGCTCCATTGGGCTGTGGGATGCCTGACCAATATATTCCTATTGAATATATATATCTACTACATAGACCGGGTCGTCATCAATATAATTCCAGGAGATGCCATCACTTCCGTATATGGTCTGTCCCCCTATCTCCCCCCGGACGGGAACTATCCCCAGGGGGAACCAGCCCATGATCAGAAATGATTGCGGTTCGACCATGAGCCACATGCCCAAACGGTCTTCCAGGACCTGGAAGGGGACGCTTACATCGTAGCGTTCCGTCAGCGATGCCAGCAGACGATCGTCCTTGCCTATGTAGATCGCATTGAAAGCGTGGTCCCTGGTAACTACCACCCTTGCCGACCCCCCCATGAGGGTTATGATGGCGCCGTACAGTATCGCGAAGTCCTCGCAGTCGCCCTTACCCCTGTTCAGACATTCCATGGGGGAGAGCCACTCGTCCCTTCCGTCCCTGTCGCTCTGGTACTCTATCCTTGAGAGCACCCACTCGTGGACGTCGGACAGGTCCTGGATGGTGTAACCGCTCTTGTTGAGAAGGGTCCCGTTCAATACCTCTCCGAGCTCGTCCATATCCGCTCTGACCTTGGGTACCATGCTGTCGAAGTAAGCCCTCCAGTTCTTTCGGACCTTCATAGGTCGTAAAGCGTCATTAAGCGGCAGAACGTCCAGCTCGGACCTGTCGAAATCGACATTTTCTATCCTTGTCCACGACGATGCCCCTTCAACGAGCAACCCAAGGGTGACCCTGTAGTCCCATTCCGCTTCAGGGGGCGAGGGGTTGGGGATGGGAATGACAAGATGCCTGAGCCACCTCTCATCTTTGGGACCGACATATTTACCGACGGTCCATTCTCTGCTCTCACCCCAACCAGTGATGATCGTGGCCCTCTCCACATAGAGGGCTGACGTACCTTGGTTCTCCAGGCTCAGGTTCAATATCGCACCCACACCGGGATAGCCATCCAGCCTCCCGTCCGAACCGTTGACGGGCCATGAGACCCTGCATGAATAGGAGGGCGGAGGGCCTGGTGAGATGAAAAGCGGCATTTCCTCGGTCGTATAGGGCCTCTTCTCATCCAGTGGGACCATGAGGTCCGATGCTGAGAAACCCTCCCTGACGTTCTCCCTGAGCACCCTTTCCATATAGATGTAGAGGAATCCCAGGGTCGCCGTCATGACAAGGGCAAGGACAAGGACAGTTAGCGCGAACCTCAGTACGCCGGAACCTCTCATGCCCCCCTTGTTCTTTCTGGCCACGGGGCATGAAGGCAAAGAGGAATTAACTAACTTTCGGGAAGGGTTAAACGCTGCCTGCTGCATGACCATGATGATGGAAAGGAAGCTCCTTGACAGGGACGGGACGTGGGACTACATAGGTGCGGAATGGTTCGAGGTCAAAGAAGGGACCAGATGGGAATGCATCAGGTGCTCCGACTGCTGCAGGAAGGATTGGGCCATAAACCTGACCTGGAAGGAATACGACAGGTTGAGGGCGGACCCTAGGGTGGGGGACCTTCCTGGCTTAGGTCTCGAGGTGGACCCCCAGACCGGTCTGGACCACCCTTACTTCAGATTGAACGGGGCCTGCCCCATGTTGAGGGCTGAGGGGGCCGTCTGCACCCTCTATCCAGATTGGCCATATACTTGCGCCGTCTATCCGTTCCTTCTGCTCCCTGACGGCAGGCTGATGGCCCATAAGGGTTGTATCGGGTTCGGCCATGGGGGGCCCGTGGACATCGAAAGGTGGAAGGGCAGGGTCCTTGATGAAAGGGCCAAGGCAGGCATGGTAAGGGACCGATAAGTTCAAAACATTGCATCCCATGCTTGACAGGATGACCGCATCCAAGGACCGGAGGATGACCTTCATCGCATTGGCAGTCGTTATCATTCTGCTCGTTGCAGGATTTCTGCTGGCCCTCACCACCGATATCTTCAAGGGGGGGTTCATCGGCGGCGGAGGGGGGGGCGGCGGGGAAAAGGAGTTCACCATGTATACCAGGTTTCCCAACTTCCCCGCGACATCGCTCGAGACGGCGAACAACGAACCTACCGTTGCGGTGAACCCCATAGACCCATTGAACATCGTAGCGGGCTCGAACGATTACGGGACCCCTAGCGGCGACGCATGGGTCGGCTATATGTGGTCCCGGGACGGCGGGAAGACCTGGAAGAGGGACCTCATCCCCGGCTACGACAACGACAGGAGCTCGCCTCTTTGGAGGTTCCAGGGAGCAGGCGACCCGGTGCTCGCCTTCGCTCCCAACGGGGACGTCTACATGGCGGGCATAGCGTTCAACAGGGACCCCGCACTGATAAACCTCCTCAAGCCAGGCTCCTCGATTTTCGTCGCCAGGTCCACGGACGGCGGCGAGACCTTCCCACAGGTCGTCCTGGTGACGGACCCGCCTTCCATAACTAACCTCCTTACGTTCCACGACAAGGAATGGATCGCCGTTGACCCCGTCACCGGGGACGTCCATATAACTTGGACGGTCTTTCAGGGATACGGTATCTCGTCAGCGCTCGTCCATTCCGTGTCCCGTGACGGCGGCCGCTCGTGGACCAGACCCAAGGTGATATCCGAGATAACCCAGAAAGAGCGCCAGGTCCAAGGGTCACAGGTCGAGGTGGACAGCAAAGGTGTCATCCACGTGGCTTGGATAGAGTACGATTTCGGTACCATCCGCTATACGCGCTCGAAGGACGGAGGGGACAGTTTCGAGACAGCTAGGACCATAGCCTCCGTCGTTGTGCTCCCCTACAACCTCCCCAACAACAATTACAGGACCCCCACCATGTGCGACATGGCCATTGACGATCACGGGGGGGAGACGGACGGCACCATATTCCTTGCATGGCCCGATCACAGGACGGGACAGGCCGATGTCCTTGCAATGGTGTCCAGGGACGGCGGGGATACCTGGTCCACCCCAGTGACCGTGAACAATCAGAAAGGAGAGCAGGACAATGACCAGTTCTTCCCGGCGACCGCGATAGGGAGCGACGGGTCGCTGCAGGTCATGTTCTACGACCGGAGGGACGACCCCGCAAACGACCTCCTTAGCGTCTATTTCGCACGTTCGACGGACGGCGGGCTGACATACGAGAACATACCCCTGAGCGAGGTGTCCTTCGAGGGGGAGAACACCAGAGGCCCGTTCATAGGGGACTATCTGGGCCTGTCCGCTGGACCTGGATGGACGATAGGCGTCTGGTGCGACTCGCGGGAGGGTACATCGGAAAGCGTCAGGTCCGATATCTGGACCGGGTTGGTCATCTGGTCCAAGGAAGGAGAGGTCAATAACCCTTAGGGGTCATCAGCTCTGCTGTGGCGCCACCATGCGAGCAATGCAATTATGAAGAGCAGCATTGCACCGGAGGCAACGAGATACAGAAGCCAGGGACCGCTATCGCCGCCGTCATCTGTACCATCATCATCGGCGGACCCATCCCTCCCCAGTTCGAATGAGAAGCCACCAGTCGCAAGCAATAGCGTTCCCGGGCCGGTCCCCTTTACCTGCACGCCTCTTCCGTCAGGGGTCAGATGGTTCCCAAGGAGGGCAGGCTCGAGCGTTCTGGGTCTGATGTAATACCCTTCGGGGACGGATATCTCGATGGTGGTTTGCCTGATATCCTCCGGGAAACCCTCCGTCGATGGCCTGTGCGACCAACTCGGGAAGACAATGCCCCATCCCTCGTGGAGAGAGGTCCCAGGCCCGAGGGTGAGCCTGTACTCGACCTCGATATCGTCTGATCGGCCCGTTGACCCCTCTAGCCCCGATACCATAACGATCGCTGCAATGGGGGTATCCATACCATCGACGACCGGGACCTGCATCCAATACCCCCCCTCCAGGCAATCAAGGGCCGATCTGAAGACCCCATCCGCCTCGCTATCGCTCACTGAACCATCACCGTCAGCGTCGGCACGGGCCCTGACCATGGTCTCCAGTTCCTCATCGAAGCCCCTGAAAGATATGGACACCTCCACCTCTCCTTTCGCAGGGACACTGACGAAAAAGGACACTTCCGAACCCATTTCGAACGGAAGGAGAGCAGTGAAAAGGCTCTCACGCTCCGGGGCGGAATCCCCTTTCCACCCACCCCCATCCGTCCATTCCAAGGTCTCGGCCATCAGTCCAAAAGGGGTCTCTGGAACCCCGGATAGGGCTGCCGACAGCACCAAACGGGACCCTGTTACGACAGAACCGGACGTCAGGACCTGGACCGACCCCCTGCTGCGGGCTGCAAGAACACCATCGGACCACTGCATGTCAAGGTCCCCCGCTGCGACCCTGTACCTCGCTCCAGGGTCGCTTATGGGCGGACCGCCAAGCTCCATTTCGCATTCGATCCGCCCCTCATCATAGGAGAATCTGACATCGAGGATGTCGAGCGAGGGTTCCGTTATGCGCTTTGCCTCCACGATGCTCTGGACCACGTCCCCCTCAGGGTCCGGGATGTCCATCTCGTAGGGGTTCAGGGGGATGGCCCCCGTCCACTTGACCTCGTCATAGACCGTCTCGAGCCGCTTTTCGCCCAATGGGTCGAGCCTGTAGAACTGGGCGGATGCGTTGGGAGGCTCCTTTCCTAGATCAAGGGTCGACCTTGGCAGGGTCGCATGGAGCTCCTTGTCGGACCATTCTGCCTTGACCCCGGAGATGGTGTTCGACGGGTCCATCCCCTTCCAGACCTGAACGGTCCCGGAATCGACCACGACGTTCACGTCCCAGAAGGACATCGAATAGAGGAAACCCGGATCGATGGAGACATCCCCGTCGACCATGAGGATGGCATGATATGTGCTGCGGTCCTCATACGTCCTCAACATGGTGATGTCCAGTTGAGGGAGCCCGTCATAGTCCCTCTCGACGTAATAGGCCTCTACGGTATCGCCCGAGAGGTCCATCACCCTGAGGTCGTATCCTTGGGACGGTCCATTGCCATCGGACCCGGATGGAACAAGGGCCAGGGCTCCTGTCAGAGTGATGACCAGTAAGGCTATGGGCCAAGGCCTCATAAGGGGAAGAAGGTGTTAGAACGTTCTTAATCCTTTCCAGTTCCAGGGGCTGGAGGACCCCTGAAGAAATTGGAGACGATGCTTTCCGCGAACGGTGCCCTCTGTTCGTTCAGATCCTCTATCACCTTGTAAAGGTCGTAACGCACCGTCCTCCGTTCGATACGGACGGCCCCTTCAGTCACCTCTGCTAGAGCGTAGCTCGCCAGACCTCCGTTCTGGACCCCTACGGCCCCGGGATTGATGTACCTCTTCCCCCCGGCCCCTTCCATGTCCAGGGGGACATGCGTATGTCCGAAGAAGAGCACATCGGACATGACATCGGAGTAGAAGTCATCCAGGACATTGCTTGTCGGCTCATCGAAATACGGGACCTTGGAATGGAAGTCCAAGGGATGCCTGTGCATGAACGAGAGACGGACCCCGCCCATCGACTCCTGCAGATGGACGGGGGAGTCGAGACTTCCTATCTGCTCTTTTGTAAGCTTCCCCCTGACCCAGAGATGGTGGGGACCCCTGTGCAATGTCCTTATTGGCCCCAGTTCCGTCATGTTCATGGTGTTATGGTCATGGTTCCCCTTGACCCTGACGAGCCGCTGGTCGGATAGTACCATGTCAAGGACCTCTCCGGGCCTGGGACCTATCCCGACGATATCACCGAGGCAGTAGATCCTGCTGACGTCATCAAGCTCCCTCCAGACGGCCTTGACGGCCTCTATGTTACCGTGGAGGTCCGATACGACGGCAAAGAGCATTCGTTCCCGTCCAGGTCTAGCGATAAAATCAATGTTTCGGTCCCGGACCGACCCTCACGCCCCCGATCGGCCTCCTTTCGACCGAAGGAGGTCTGCGGTCCATCTGGGAGAAGCCCCTGGTCGATGGTCTTTCCTTGGGACCTGTATCTTTCCCCTGCAGGGTGTCCAACAAACCCCTGCCATCCGCTGCAAGCTTCCGGTCCAATAGAACGTACCCCGCGGCTGCACCGGCAAGTAAGAGCGCGATGGTTATCAGGACCAAGAATGCGACCTGGAACAGGGTGATGCCGGGGACATCGATCTCCATGGACATGGTCGAGCTGTCGCCATCGGGGTCGGTCGCTGTGAGGCGGACCTTGTAGCTCCCCCCCCAATCGTAATCATGTTCAAGGTAAGGTGCATCGGTCGTCCTGATGGTGCCATCACCAAGGTCCCACCTGTATGTCATGTTCAAAAGGTCCCAGGGATCGTCCAGGGTCGAGGAGGCATCGAAACTGACCTTCCCGCCCTTTCCGACTGATGCATCCAGGTCCGCCGCAGGAAAGGTATTGTAGACCATCACCGAGAGCTGCGTCCGGGACGACGCCCCGGCACTGTCGGTGATGTTAAGGAACACCGTCCTTGGTCCTGACACATAGAAGCGGTGAAGGGCCTCCTTGACGTTGAGAACGGTCCCGTCCCCCATTTCCCAAACATAAGTGAGCTCGTCGGCCTTATCACGGTCATAGGACCCCGCAGATGGGATCCGGAGCAGGTCCCCTTCGGACACGAACAGGGTGATCATGGAAGGTCCGGAGAAGTTACCTGGTCCTCCGTTCACCCTGATCCCTTCCCTGTCGATGATGGCTACAGGAACGGAGTTCAGCACCACGAGCTTTCCACCGCTCATGGAGACCAGGCCGTTCGAGTCCGTGACCTTCAACGTGTAATTGTAGGTCCCCCTCATGCTGTAGACATGCTCCACGGTCTTCCCAGACAGCACGAAGCCGTCGCCGAAGCCCCAGACGACCTGGACCTGGTCCCCTTCCGGGTCCTTCCCCTTCAGGTCGAAGGTGACCTTCATCCCCGCATAGACCTCTGTGGGCGAATACCCGTGGTCGGTCTCGGGCCTGCGGTTGACCTTGATCACCATGGTCTCCTTCGATACCTCTCCTCCGTCATCCTCGACCACGAGCTCCACATCGTAGGTCCCGGAGGACATGAAGGTATGCTTGAGCATATGCGATGTACCACCTTTGGATGTCCCGTCGGAGGCCATCAACCCATAGGACACGATCTCACCATCCCGGTCGTATGAGCCGCTGAGGTCGAAGGTCAGCTCCTCGCCCGGACCCAATAATACGGCGGGTGTGACCTCCACGGATATGACCGGCGCCAGGTTCCTTGCGAGATAGGAGAGGGCCAGTTCTGCGAAATGAAGGTTGGAGCCCTTCTCCATGGAAGCATCCGTAAGGAGGGATGATATGCAGGCCAGGAACCTTCCCTTCCCGTTCCATCCCGTCATCGCCGCGGCCAGCGGCGGGGCCGAATAGTAAACGGGGACATCGTTCTTACCTATCTCGAAGGTCGGTTCGAAGGAACCCTCGGACTTACCATAGAGCGATGGCAAAGGGCCGGATATCTCCGAAGTGGGGTTCCCGGGATAGTAGCCGTTGACCCTGCCTTCGGGGGTGACCAGTATCCTCAGCTCCTGGAGAAGGACACTTGCCTTTGACACCTGGTCGTTATCGGTCGGGTCCATCACTATTAGGACCACGCCTCCGGATAGATGGAAGTCCCTGACCTTCCTTGCTGCGGCAAGGTCAAGGGCAGAAACAGGATCGAGGAGGACATACCCCTTGGCCTCATCAAGACCTTCCAGGGACCCTTGCGCATCCACACCGAAGGATATCCCCATGGACGAGAAGAGGGAGATCAGCTTGCCGTATCCCGAAAGGTCCGACCTGGCCGCGTCCAGGATGAAGCGTTCGCCCTTGAACATGGTGCTCTCGTACTCCATCGAAGCGGGTGACCTGACAGTGTTCCCAAGGACATCCGATGCAGTGATGTGATATTCCACCCTCTCGCCGGGAGGCATCCCCGAGGGGAAGCCCGTGAACGTCTGGATGCCCCTGAGCGGCTCATAGTTCCCCGCCCGAAGAGGCAGACGGTACCAATCCATGGTGCCCTTCTGTCTGAACTCCAATCTGGGGGAACCCTCCGGGGTCGTTGTGTCAATGCCTGTCCCGTCCGATATGAAGAACTCGAGCTGGCCTCCGGGGCGGGAGGGGTCAAGGATGGCAGGCGGTATGTGGATAACGACAGGAGGGTCGTCATCGGCACCGAACCTTACCTCGAGCGCTTCGTTGGGAGGGAGCCTGACATCGCTGCCCCAAATGGTCCGGACGATATAACGGTAGAGGAGACCCTCCGAACCCAGGGTATCTAACCCCACAGAGTAGGTCATACCCGATTTTGTGAGAGCGGTCCTCTTGGCGGGGCCTCCGCCCAGAGGCATGGTCTCGACCTCCACTTTCGAGATGAGGCTGTCCGTACTGCTCTTGAGCAGGAAAGTAACGCGGCCGGGATCGCTGCCTGTCCAGTTTACCTTGGCAGGGTCGAGCTTGAGCCCTCTGACGGAGACGATGAGGTATTCGTCCCAGGCGGACAGCTTCGAGAGGACGTTGCTCGGATAGAGAGCCTCCTCCGACATCGTTGGGCCGTATATGCCGAAGAGACGGGATGCCGCAGGATGATTGGCCCCGCCCCGGCTATTGATAAGGACCGCGCCTTCGGTCCGTCCCAGGGCCGCAGCATGTGCCCTGACCCTGACCGGAACGGCCTCATCGTACTCCAGCTCCTCGATGAACTGGTACAGGTCTATGTACCTGTCATTTGCGTTGTTGGCCTTGAGATTGGGGGAATCGACCCTCTTCATGATCCTATTGTAATCCCCGCCGCTCTCCTCAACGGAGTAGAGCATCTCCTCGGCGAGCTGACCGAAAGGACCGGTGAAATCATCTTTGAACGCCTTCATATCAACGGCGGCCAAACTGGCGTAGTCCGTTCCCTGGGGCTCGTAGTACGTCATGTATGCATCCACCACACCGGAGAGCCTATCTGCCATCGGCAGGGTGGAGTTCAAGATGAGCGGCAGGCAGAGGTCATAAGGCCATCCAGCCCGCGGTATCTCGTCGAAGGAGCCGACCAGGTGATCGGTATGGTCCATGACCTCGAAGGCCGCCTCGACCATTCCCATCCAGCAAACATCGAAGGAGATGATGTCAATGGGGCGGCCTATCGTCGTATCAATGGCTCCACGGATGACGGTGCCCATGTCGTGGAACTCCATCTCCCGAAGGCCGCCGAGCGTGGAGGAGTCGTCCTTCATTATCCCCTTTGCAGGCCCTGATGCATGGCCTTCCAGCACAAGCATGTAATGCTCCGCGGGGTAGTTGGTCAGACCGAAGACGATGAAATCCCTAAGGACCTCCGGATCGTCCATGTTGAGCTCGCCCAGAGGGGTCGCATCGAGGCGTGTGGACCCCAATCCCGGTGCCGGATGGTCCGCGACAAGGAACCTCCTTGTGTCCGCCCAGTTGCCGTTAGAGGTGTCGTGCTCGGAGCTCCTATCGAGCTGGACGACCATATTGACACCCTCGATACGGCCTATCCTCTCCATCTCGTCCAGGTCGTTTATCATGTCCACTTCCAGGTTGTTGTCTCCGTTCATGTAGGAGAGCACGGTCCATCTTCCGACAGCCCTTGTCGTGGAGGGGATATCGGGCCCGGCATGGACCGGAGGGGCGAACAAAGCTCCCGCTCCGGGCAGCATGAACGCAAGAACGACCACTAGGACAGGGAGACCGCTCTTTTTACCCATAAGCACCATATTCCATCCCCGTCCTTCATTATATCTATCTTCCTGTGAACGTTCGTATCGTAAGGGCCCGTATCACCTTGGGGATCACTCCTCCAACGATCGGGCCTTGGCCTTACCCTCCCTAGACCTTGTAAGTATGAAGGCCGCCCCGCCTGCTATCACGAGCAGGATGAGCACGATGAGCCCTATCAGAACGAGAACCGAGGTCGGGCCATCCGAAGCCTCCTTCGGTCTGTCATCCCTATCGCTGGGATCCGTCCCGGCCAGGTACTCCTTGAGGTTCGAATGACCATCGGCATCCTTGTCCAGGAAGGCATCGTTGGGGTCCAGCGGGTCCAATCCATGGAGCAGCTCCCAGGCATCGGGCATACCATCATTATCGTCGTCCTCATCCGCAATATCCCCCTTACCGTCCCCGTCCGTGTCCTGGTGTTCCTTAGGGTCGTCAGGAAACCTATCCGCCAGGTTGTCCCCGTGACCGTCCCCGTCCCTGTCGGACCATTCCGTGGGATCGTCGGGGAACATGTCCTTGGAATCCGGGACACCGTCCCCATCCCTGTCCGGTTCTGTGAGCGTCCTGAACTCGGCGTTCTGGTCGGAAACGGTCAGCACCCTTCCGAAGCTATCCTTAAGTCCTGAACGGACCAGTAGGGAGTACCTCGTGGAATAGTTGAGGTGGGCCGGCCTGAGGGTCACTATGGTATCGGTCCTCCCGGAATCGGACCAGTTGACCGTATCAATGAAGGATGTGCCCAGGATCGGAACATCCACGGACCGGTCGATGTCCCTGAGGGTGGTTTTGAGGGTCGAATGGTCCAAAGAGATGCCGAAGGAGAATGTGATGTTGATGTCAAGAGGTATGTCCGTTGCATCGGCGGGAGGGTCTATCGTGAACCTGCCCGGTCCCTGCCTCTCTACAGTGTATGTCCAGGAGATGTCCCTCCAGACCAGTGGTCTCCCTTCGTTGTCCAGGACCCCCCCCGAGAGGGATAATACCAGGGCTTCATCGAAATTCAGGGCTGCCGCTGGAACGGCGTTCAGGACCGTACCGTTGGAGGTCAGCTCCACCTGAATGTCCAGGACCGACGTCGCATTGCTCAGCGTGACCTCGGCCGTACTACCCTGGAACGGCCTTGGGAAGTGTAGCGAGAAGGTGGTCCCGACAGAGATGGGGCCTTCTGATGGCTCAGGTGACGGTGCAACGTCCATTGGCCTCTCGGTCAATGTGACATTGTATCTGGTGACCTTTCCGTCCTGCACCTTGACCGTCCCAGTATGGGTCAGGAACCTGTGCTCGCTCACCTGAATGTTCCTGGAGCTCCCTGCACCGACATCGCTCAATGAGTAGGTCCCGTCCGTCGATGTCAGCACGGTATGGACCCCCTTGTCCGATGTCAGGTTGACAAGGGCCCCTGCCACTGGCAGTATGTTATTGTCAAGTTCGTATGTCACCCGCCCCTCCACAGTACCGCCCGATGGCACCGGGTCAAGGACGATGTCAAGGCTCCTGTTCTCTAATATGTCTATATTGTAGGACCTGTTCTGGAACCCGGTCTGGGAATATGTGATGAGAAAACCGGTCCCAACATAGGTCTCTATGCTGTATCTCCCCTCAGGACCGGTCGTTGTCGATGTACCGGGGTCTATGGAGACCACAGACCCGACCAGCGGGTCACCGTCAAGGTCCTTCACAGTGCCCGTCAGGACCGCCTTCCTTGCGCTTGGACCATCGATCTGGAACGGGCCTATGGCGTAGGTGTCCAGGGATGTCCTGCAGTGGAAGGCATAGGACACAGGAGGAGGTACCATATTGACCCCCTTCACGCTGACCTCGAACCTCACATCTCCTTTGAGGTAGTTCGGTGTGGGTGTGGTCCGGACCATGGCGTAATCATTCGTACCGATCCTGAGATAGAGCTGGTCCGGTGCAAGGTTCTTCGAGGAGCCATACTCAACAGAGAACCTGAAATCGGTGGTGACGTACCCGTAATCAGGGAAAACGTAAGGGTTCCTCAAGGAGATATTGATCCACGGACCCTGCGTCATGTTGGAAAAAATTGTCCTTGTTGCGTTCACCCTGCAGAAGAACCTGAAGGCATGGTTGCCTATGGCAAGGGTGGTCGATAGTCTGTATTCCTTGCCATCCTGTGCGCTCTCGTCCTCAGGGTCTGACTCCTGCATGGTCCTGTTGGTCCCATCTATCTCCACGAACATGTCCATAGGCAGGACGTTATGGACGTAGGTCACCGTGTAGGTGAAGATCGACGTTGTATTGCCCTTGGCCGGTGAAACGCCCCATTTATCCAGCTTGGGGGGGTAGGGCCAGTAATCGGTATAGAGATTGAATATACACTCGAGATAATTGTTGCCTCTGTGGGAATCCGGCGGGTACTGGACGGTAACATTGCAGATGTACTTCCCCGGGGAGGCCCCCGTCCAGTTCTGCATCTCGTAGGTCCTGTTACCTCCCGCAGGGATCCCGCTGATGGTCCGTGATATGGCGCTGAAAACAGTCGCACCCGTTGAGTACAGCATTATGTACATGGCCAGCTGGCCGTTGTCTGGCATGTCAACGCTGCCAGCGTTATGAACGGTGACGTTAGCCACGAACCCGTTATCGCTGAGGTACTTTCCCCCCTGCTTGGGGTGGTTGAGCTCAGGGTACAGGTCAACGGTACCGTTCCTTGCGGAGGCCCCCTCACCACCCTCTGACAGCGAGACCGGGAAGGCCAGGCACATGACCATGAAGACGGCCATCACGACCGTAGAAGAACGCATGGGAGCAAATCCATACAGACATTATTTAAGGTTTGCCTGCACCAGAGCAGGTATCGAAGGTTAGGGGGGGCATCTTCTCAAGCGTGTATCTCCTTCCTGTTGAAGATGATGAAAGAGACCACTATCAGACCGACACCTATCAGTGTCGGGACGAGCATGTCCAAACCGCTAACATGATGATCTATGCCGAGCTCCAGCGAGTCCCAATAGCTGAAGAGGGAGAAGTACTTCAGGGTGCTCCCCCAGCTCGCAATGTTGGCGACTATCTGTAGGATGTACTGGAAAATGATGAAGCCCAGGACCGCCCCTACCGCCTTGCCGCTCTCATCCACCAGGACCGTTATGGCAAATGATATGCCTATGAACGCAAGGCACATCGGGATGGACCCTATGAGAGCATAAAGGGAACCGACCATTGGGGGAGCCTTACCTATGAGCAAGGCCCCAAAGAATATCCCTAAAAGGGCGGACACTACAAGAAGGACCGTATTGACCGCTATTAGGAGGAGCTTCTCGGATAGGAACCTGTTCCTTGAGTAGCCGGTGGCCAGCAGGATATCTATGGAATGGTCCTCGACGTGCTTCGAAACGGCGCTCGACGACTTTATCGCTATGTATATCACGAAGAACAGAGGCCACATGGAGAAGTACTCGAGCATCAGGTAGCCCTCGAGCGTGGAGTAGTCTATCATCCTTTCTCCGAAGAACGCCTTCATCATGGGGTTGTCCTTGAACAGCTCGTCGAAATCGGTGGTCTTCTCCAGGTCCTTCGTGTAGACTGGGCCCCTGAGTCCAGAATCCATGGGGTCGCCGCTAATGGGGACAAGTAGGATCGCGAAGATGGTCGAGCCGTTCGAGTTCCTAAACTCGACGAAGGTCCCTGTGCCGTTGTATAGGATATCCACCCCTGGGATGTCGGAGAGGTCCAGGGTCCCATCCATCACTCCTTTGATCACCTGCGGGTCCAACAGATATTGAGCAGAGGTCAGGTTCTTGATCCCGAGCGCCGTATGATAGGAAATCCCTGCCTCCGTCTCCCAGGTAAGGTTCAGGACCTCCGTGCCGGTATCGTCCTTACCTACGTTAGTTACCGTCAGTCCCTCGTTGGTGGCGCTAGGATCGTTCACGCTCCCTTCCACCATCGACATGTAGGCAAGCATGATCAGCAGCCCGTAAAGGACCATTACCGAACAGTAGATGACCATGCTGACCCACTGGTTCCTGAAGGCCACCTTGAAGAAGGGGAGCTTCATCTTCCCACCCCCGTATCGTTGACGAGCCGGCCCTTCCTGTCCACGGTCTGCTCCTTCTCGTAGTATTTGAGGAACATCGTTTCGAGCGATAGCTCCTCGTAATCAAGGTCCGCGACCTTGTGCCTTGAAAGCTCCTTGATGACCCCGTCTATGTTCGATGATACAGAGATGGAAAGGCACCTTGGTCCTGTCCGCTCCACACTGGACACGCCATGGATGTCCTTGAAGTCCTCGGTCATTATTTCCTCCTCGAAAGTGACCATCATCAACTTCCCGGTCTTCCGCTTGAAGTTGTGGATGTCCTCGACGACTATCAACCGGCCTTCCTTGATGATGCCGACCCTGTCGCAGATAGCCTCCACCTCGGCAAGGATATGGGACGATAGGAAGACGGTCCTTCCGGCCGCCTTCTCCTCCATGATGAGCTTGTAGAACTCCTGCTGCATCAGAGGGTCCAGCCCCGTGGTGGGCTCATCGAGGATGACAAGGGCCGGGGAGTGCATGAACGCGGAGACAAGGCCCACCTTCTGGCGGTTGCCCCTGGATAGCTCCTTTATCTTCTTGCCTATCTCCAGCTGGAACCTCTCAGCGAGCTCCTCTATCCTGTCAGGACCGCTGTGGTCCATCATGGCAAGGAGGGTCCTGAGATAATCGCGTGAGGTCATCGAGTGATAGGTGCCGAAATCGGAGGGGAGGTACCCCAGTGAGCGTCTTACGTCGGCCCCTCTCTTGGTGGGGTCCATGCCGTTGACGAGCATGGTCCCGGAAGTGGGACGGATGAGGTCCAGTAGGGTCCTGATGGTGGTGGACTTCCCGGCTCCGTTGGGGCCGAGGAAACCGAATACCTCTCCCTTGTTGACGGTCAGGTCTATGTCGATTATACCTCTGGAGCGCCCGTATGATTTCGTTAGTTTCTTGATCTCTATGACAGGAACGGGTGCCGTCATGATATCACCTCATCACTTCCGAGGTATTCTCTATGTCCCTTTAAAG
>JBFYMY010000066.1:0-4183 GCA_041304645.1 Thermoplasmatales archaeon | reverse complement strand
CTATACGATGGGTTACGGTGATTATTATTATTACAATAGGGTCGCATGGTGCACTGCTGGGTCAACCCCCAACAAGAACTCTTGGACCAATTACAATTTAATGAACCAGCAATCCCTTACCGCATATAGCGCCTTCGCTGGAGATGTCAATTCGGACGGTCACGCCGATGTGGGCTGCATATTCACAAGCGCAAGGCAGATACTAGCTTGGGTCAGCAAATCCCCGCATGATGGGACCAATCTTGAAGGGAACTATATAGAAGATGGCGGCCTTGTCGGGATGGACGACCTTGAAAAGTTCGATATCGATGCAGATGGCGATATCGATATGCTGATAACGGCCCAGGTCAGCGGAACGGTGGCATGGCTCGAGAACGATGGGACCCCGTTCAGCGGAACTTGGCCGATGCACAGGATAAACTCCGCCCTTGTCGGTGGAGCGAGAGAGGTGGATGCAGGTGATATCGATGGGGACGGCGATATCGATGTGGCGGTCACAGCATACGATTCGTCGACCATAATGTGGTTCGAGAACAACGGCAATCCATTGGGCATATGGACCTATCATTATGTCGGATCGATGAACTATCCGTTCGGGATAGGTGTCGGCGATGTCGATAAGAACGGAGTGATGGAGATATTCGTGTCTGCAGGCTATTACTACTACGACGGCGTGAGGATGTACTATGCCACCAATCCGAAAGGTTCCTGGTCCTACCGATACCTGGCCTCCAACGTGGGTTACTGCGGGGCCATCAATATGGTCGATATGAACCTTGACGGATATATTGATGTATTAGTTCCCATAAATGGCTATTCTGGTGTCGCTAATATCTACAGGAACCCTATGCCCAAGAACCCAATGACCAGTACTTGGGTCTCAATAACTGCAGTGGGTGGGCTCTATTATCCCTATGAGGCCGTACCCTATGATATTGATAATGATGGAAATCTCGATGTCGTCACCGCATCAAGCTACAATTATGGCGGTGGTGCGTCCATCTTCTGGGGAGAATGTCCTCCGAACAGGAACTCTACGAGCGGATGGTCGGCTTATGGCATAGATTCGTCCATTCAGTATCCATGGGGATTGGATGTGACCGATGTTGACAACGACGGGTACGCGGACATATTCGTATCCTGTCACTACTGGTGGGGGAGCCCATCCTATGTATATGCTAGAGGTGCATACTGGTTGGAGGAAACGGACAATCCGAAGGACTCATTCACCAAGAGAACGCTCGATTCCAGCACGGGTGAGGTCTACGGAATAGAGGTCGCTGACCTTGATAATAACGACCAAGTAGAGATATACATAACATCCCAGTACTCGAACGAGTTCAAGGTATCAAGGCCGACCCTGAACTATCCTTCCAATATCTACATAGACCTTGGAGGGGATGGAACTGCGGACTGGACCATGGCCCCCGGCAGTCTGAGAGGGAACACCAAGGCCCAGTTCAAGACCAACCTCCAGAACCTTCTGGACAACCCTCCATCTACCTCTACCGTTTCCACGGACAAGTACGGGAACAAGATGGTAAGGTTCCCCGTGAAGATCTATTCGGCCACCCTTGGAAGATTGACCGCGATGGGATTGGACATCAGATATGACGTCACCTTCGATATAGACAACAATGGTAAGTTGAAAGAATCTCTCCAGAGGCTCGTGCCGGATTACGGTACAGACAAGGAACCTCTCCGGATATATCTGGTGTTCCAGGGAGAGTCCGAGGGTTCGGCCCGTCTGTTCGATCTTTCTGTGGAATATAATGCACCACCAAAGAAGACCAACAAGGACCTACCGGCAAAGGTACAAGTAGGGGAGGATTCCATAGTTCACAAGGTCCTGGACATGTCAAAGTATTTCAAGGATGATTATGACCAGGCCCAAATGCTCAGGTTCGTTCCACAGACCACAGGACCTTACAAAGATAAGCTCGCGGTCTATATGGAGGATGGAGCGAACCTCACCATCGATTGTACCATAACAAAGGATTTCGATAAGGATGTGACCATGTTCTTCACAGTGTACGATAATGGTGGCCCGGGAGGCGTCCCTCCAAGGAGCATGACGACCAGTGAGATCCTTATAGATGTCATCCCCCAGAACGATCCCCCTGTTAAAGGGACCGGAGCCCTTCCGCAGAGGCTGTACGGTCTGGAAGGCGAGGAGGTAATGATCATAGAGGACATAAGCAGCTATTCTCTCTTCGAGGACCCGGACGATCCAACGGGATATTCGATAAGGTACTATGTCATGCTGGACCCACTTGAACAGTACCCACAGGACCTGTCTCACCTCACGCTCTCCCTGAAAGGCAAATCGGTCTATGTGGATTCGAGGCTCGATTGGTATGGCGAGAACATACCGGTCTATGTCTATGGCTACAATGATATACTGAACAAGGCCACTAACGCATACCATAAGACCTTCCTTGATATTCTGAACATAAATGACCCTCCAGAGTTCGTTCAGGTCGACGATGTCCATATGGACGAAGATACCCCTATTGAGAACGGCATGGACCTCTCCAAGTTCGCTACGGATATCGATACTCCGCTCAAGGACCTGAAATATTCCATAGTCTCTCAGACCAACAGTTCCTTCCTTCGGGTAAGGCTTGATCAAAAGGATACGAGCAAGGTATCGTTCGAACCAAGGCTCGAGAACTGGCATGGCAGGGTCGATGTCAAGATGGAGGTCACCGATGGGGAGTTCAGTGTTGGTTCAGGTTTCTCCGTGTTCGTAAGCCCCGTAAATGATGCTCCAGACCTCACGATAGCATCACCGTTAGAGAACCAGTATGTCAAACCCGGTGAGGTGTCTGTGTTCGGAGAGGCCTACGATGTAGAAGGAGTATCCAAAGTGGAGATAAGGTTCCTGGACAAGTGGTACACCGCAAGAGGGACCAATGCCTGGGGATTGACCCTTTTCGTACCGGACTTTGGTAGATTGGAGGAGGATGTTCCGATCCAGGTCAGGGCAACGGATTCAGACGGTGAGCAGGTCTATGCCTATGTCAATATAACCATCGAAAAGTGGGTCCCGCCCATGGACATGGACTTTGATGGTGATGGTGTCATCAATTCATTAGACAAATTCCCGTACGACCCGTCCGAATGGAACGATACCGACCGTGATGGCTGGGGCGATAATATTGATGATTTCCCGTTCAACAGGGAATGGTATCTGGATTCCGATAAGGACGGTTATGCTGACCCTGCAGATACGCATCCTTTCGATCCTAACCTTTGGAACGATAAGAACGATAATGGCGTTAATGATCAAGACGAGGGAAAGGTCCAGAGAAAGGAAACGGATGATGATGAAGAAGATGGAAAGGACCTTGCCATACCTATCATCCTCTATGTCCTGGCAGTTATCGCGCTGATAGCCATGGCGGTTTCTATGTTCCTGTTCATCCAGAAGAACAGGGCATCAAAAGACCCCATAAGATCGGTAAAATACTATAATATGATGGAAAAGCGCAGGCTCTTCATAAGGAGGGTCACGGGAAGGGACAGACTGGAGGTCCTCTTGGGAAAGACCCAGATAAAGGATGTTAACCTGGGGAGGCAAACGGTCATGAGGCCGGGTCATGTTGCGGCCCCAGCTAGGGCAGGACCGTTCCTTCCTCCTCCCTCTGGAATGATGCAGCCACCAAGGCCTCAGCTCCCTCCGGCCCAGCCGATGCATATACAGGCATATCCAAGACCCCCTTCCAGACCTTGAAAGGGCGGGTCCACGGCAAATGCTCCTATTCATGGAGTTCATATCTAAAGAGATTTGATAAGAGCAAAGATTAATAATAATGAAAAAAAGACCATAGCCTATTTATATAATAACCAGGGAGCAATATACGGTCATAGGCAATATATGTCCATTAGCGTCGGAGGCTCAAAGATGAAAAGGGTACTCATAAGTATGCTATTGGTTATCTTGACCGCGGTATCCTTCACGGCATTGACCATTGAAAATGGTAGCAGTGAGGTAACGAACGTATTCTATGATGATACGACCATAGAGGGTCAGGATGGAAAGGTCATAGATATCCCGCTTGAGGGGGGGTCTGACTCCAGTCTTTATTTCAGGGTGGGTTTGAACGTCCCAATATCAGAAGCACATCTGAACATCTCAACGCACATGATAGACCAGGGGACCGCCACCACGGAACCCTTC
>JBFYMY010000065.1:0-2849 GCA_041304645.1 Thermoplasmatales archaeon | reverse complement strand
GGACTTCGGCGGGGCAAATGTTGTCAAGAACCTGCAGGAGAACGGATTGAAGGTAGAGGACCCGAAAAGGACCTTCTTCACATTCGACTGTAATCCCGGCGGCTCCGACCAGAAGTATGCGGAGAACCAGCATAGATGCAGGATGTTCGCCAGGGAGCAAGGCATAAAGGTGTTCGATGTGGACCAGGGCATAGGCACCCACATAGCCATAGATGATGGTCTGGTCCGACCCGGAGACGTCCTGGTCTCCACTGACTCACATGCGAACATCCTTGGGGCCATAGGTGCGTTCGGTCAGGGCATGGGAGACCTTGACATAGCCAAGGCGTTCTCCGACGGGAGGGTCTGGTTCAAGGTGCCCCCGTCCATAAAGATCACATTGAAGGGAATGCCGGGGCCCGAAGCGACGCCTAAGGACGTCGCCTTGAGGCTTCTTAAAGAATTCGGGGCCAATGGTCTGCTCGGTTACTCGGCCGAGATCTACGGCAAATATGCGGAAGGGCTCGACCTCTCAGGCAGGATGACCATATCCTCACTCTGCACCGAGATGGGAGGTTTGATAATTCTCTTCACACCTGACGAGCGTATCCTCAAGGAGCTCGGAGTGGGGGCGGGTGAGGCAGCATGGGTAAAGGCAGACCCTGATGCGGTCTACGAAAGAGAACAGAATATCGATATAGAAGGTCTCGGACCCATGGTATCCAGACCGGGCCATCCGGAGGACGCGGTCCCCCTGCAAGATGTCGAGGGGACCGTGATAGATTCCGCTTTCATAGGCTCCTGCACGAACGGGCGTTATGAGGATATGAAGGCTGCATCGGAGGTCCTGAAGGGGAGGAAGGTGGCCCAGGGTGTCGTGCTGAAGATAGTTCCATCGACCCGAAAGGTCTGGGAGAGGTGCTTGAAGGAGGGCATCATCAGAACCTTCATGGATGCCGGGGCGCTTGTAGGTAACTCCGGCTGCGCTGGATGTGCGGAAGGACAGCTGGGACAGAACGGGCCCGGGGAGGTCACGGTATCCACCGGGAACCGGAACTTCAAGGGGAAGCAGGGAAAGGGTGCGGTCTATCTCGCATCCCCTGCGACCGTTGCCGCATCCGCCATAGCGGGCTGCATGGTCCCCGCAAGCAAGGTGCTCAAGGGTGGCCAGATATCAAGAAGGACGGTGAAGGTGGAACCTATTTCGACCCGACCCATAGCAACCTGTGTGATGCCTGCGAGTCCTGTCGATACAGTGGTAAGGGGTAGGGTGTGGTACATACCCCGGGACAACATAGATACGGACATGATCTACCACAACAGGCACCTTGCGATCACCGACGCGAAGCTGATGGGGCAGTATGCATTCGGGAACCTTGATGGGTACGAGGATTTCTCGAAGAAGGTCCTTGAAGGCGATATCATCGTTGTTGGAAAGAACTTCGGGGCTGGCAGTTCAAGACAGCAGGCGGTGGACTGCTTCAAAGCGCTTGGGATAGGCCTCATCCTTGCCGAGTCTTTCGGTTCGATATATGAGCGGAACGCCATCAATTCGGGACTTCCCATAATGACCTACGTACAGAAGGATGACATGTTCCACGATGGCGACATCATAGATGTGGACCTTTCCATGGGAACGATAGTGAACATGACGACGGATAGGAAGCTGAAAGCCACACCCTTCTCGGATGTCCAGATGGACATCTACAGGAGAGGTGGGCTTCTGAGGAAGGTATGCTAGAGGGGTGTTCCGAATGGGAATGACTTTCGTGGAAAAGGTGCTTGCCAGGAAGGCAGGGTTCGATAAGGTGGTCCCGGGACAGATAGTGACGGTCAGACCTGACCATCTGCTGATGCATGATAATGCCTCGGCGATAGTTGGAAAGATCGAGAAGGACCTGGAGAGATGGGGGCTCATAGACAAGGAGCTCCCGATAATCGTGCTGGACCATGTCATCCCGGCCTCCGATGAGAAGACCGCTGCAGGGCACAAGAAGGTACGGGAGTTCGTTCGGAAGTACGGGGTCAGACATTTCTACGATATCGGTTACGGTGTCTGCCATCAGGTCGTTGTGGAGAAGGGGCTTGCCAGGCCTGGGGACCTTGTCCTTGGGTCGGATTCCCATACCTGCTCCTACGGTGCCGTGAACGCCTTCGCAACAGGGATAGACCGAACGGAAGCCTCTGCCCTGCTCCTTACCGGAGAGACCTGGCTCAGGGTCCCTGCCACCATGAAGATGGTCCTCAAGGGCAAGCTTCCGGCTGGTGTTTTCTCCAAGGACCTGATACTTTCCATAATAGGGGATGTGACGGCTGACGGCGCATCATACCGCTGCGTTGAGTTCCATGGCGATATCGAGGGGCTTACTGTTGGGGACCGCTTCACCATTGCCAACATGGGGGTCGAGATGGACTCCAAGGGGGCCGTGTTCCCGTTCGATGAAGTTACAATGGAATATCTGGATGGAGCGGGTGTCAGGGACACTAACCCGATATGGGCCGATGACGATGCCTCCTATTGGTCTGAAAAGGAGTATGTCATGGACGATATGGTCCCGGTCGTCTCGACCCCGCACAAGGTCGATAACGTAAGACCTGTGGAAGAGCTGAAGGGACTGAAGTTCGACCAGTGCTTCCTGGGGACCTGTACCAACGGAAGGTACGAGGACCTCCGCGTGGCGGCTGACATCCTTGAGGGAGAGAAGGTCTCCCCTTCGACAAGGCTGATAATAGCACCTGCCTCCGTATCGGAGCTTTCGAAGGCGTTGGCCGATGGTACCATTGCGGCATTGGTCGAGGCAGGCGGTGTCCTGCTTCCCCCCGGCTGCGGTCCGTGCCTGGGAGCACATCAAGGGGTCATGGCGCCGGGC
>JBFYMY010000064.1:0-4013 GCA_041304645.1 Thermoplasmatales archaeon | reverse complement strand
TTCTCGCACAGGGATTTCTCCTCGTACTACAACGCTTACAAGGGTACTGCGCTCGGACTTGCCCATACCCTCAGGCAGACGGCTGTGTTCCGCCCTGCCCAGAGGAGCAAGAAGGTCAAGGACCTATACTATTCGGGGCAATATACACATCCCGGCATAGGGGTACCCATGGTGATCATCGGTTCCCAGATACTTGCTAAGGACGTAGTGAGCTGAGATGCCGGAAGGAAGGATATACCGCATATTCAAGAAAGGGTCCAAGACCTACTTCTACAACTCGCTGTTCTTCCCCAAGGATGTGAGGGAGGACGTTTTCGTACTCTACAGCTTCGTGAGAGAGGCTGACAACCTTGTGGATGAGGTTCCTCAGGACCCGCTGAAGCTAGGAAAGTTCATGGACGATTTCAAGAAGGTATGCAAGGGCGAGAGGACCGGGGATATAGTCCTTGACTCGTTCTGCGACCTGGCGTCCAGGAAGCGTTTCGAGAAGGAGTGGGTACAGGCCTTCCTGCGCTCTATGGAGCTCGACCTGACCAAGCATACCTACGATACGATGAGGGAACTTGACGAATACATATACGGTTCGGCCGAGGTCATAGGCCTCATGATGGCCAGGATCATGGGCGTCAATGACAGGTTCCAGGTCAATGCCAGGGCCCTGGGAAAGGCGATGCAGCTCATCAATTTCATCAGGGACATAGACGAGGACAACGCACTTGGACGGAGGTACATCCCTACGGAGGACCTGGAGACGAACGGCCTAATGGACCTTACTTTCGACCATGTCAGGTCCAGGAAGGGAGCTTTCAAAGGATTGGTCCACCAACAGGTGGAGAGGTACCGTTGCTTCCAACATGAGGCCGAGAAAGGCTTTCAAGCACTGGACAGGGACCACCTCATCCCTATAATGAACGCATCGGATATGTACAACTGGACCGCAAGGAAGATAGAGAGCGACCCTCTGGTCGTTTACAGAAGGAAGGTCAAACCCTCCATCCCCAGGATAGTCATTAACGTCATGGGGAAGAGATTGAGGCTTCCGGGATGATCCTCTTTGATGAGGAGGTATTGGAGAGGGATGAATGATGGGAGATAGGAGCAAGACCGTCTTCAAGCACCTGACC
This sequence comes from Thermoplasmatales archaeon, assembly GCA_041304645.1. Lineage (GTDB taxonomy): Archaea > Thermoplasmatota > Penumbrarchaeia > Penumbrarchaeales > Penumbrarchaeaceae > JALOTP01. The sequence continues at coordinate 2,889 of JBFYMY010000064.1, read as the reverse complement.
CCTGCCGCACCGGCCTTCATCTACATCCTCTTCGCAGTGGGCGTCATCTGCCATCTTCTTGAGCCGACAAGGGACCTTCTGCTAACGATGACACCTTACTTCCTGCTCTTCATGGCCATCATCGTACTTCTTCCCCAGGCTCTCCACCGGAACTGGAAGCTCTTCATCTGGGCCGGTCCGGTCCTCTTCGCCACGTTCATGATAGAGGTCTTAGGGGTAAGGACCGGTCTAGTCTTCGGCCGTTATGAGTATGGGGGAACGCTCGGGGCCCACATCCTAGGCGTCCCACCGGTGATAGGCCTCAACTGGGTCCTTGTGATGCTCGGCGCCATCCTCCTTGCCGGCAGGGTCACGACGAGACCTCTGCCCATGGCGCTCTTAAGTGGGGTACTGGCTGTGGTCTTCGACCTGGTGATGGAGCCTGTCGCCATAGAGCTCGATTACTGGACCTGGGACAACGTGGCGGTGCCTCTCCAGAACTACATCGCATGGGGCGTCATAGCCTTCATGATATCGCTCGCTTACAGCTGGGCCAAGGTCGACGCCTCAGGGAAGAAAGGTGCCCTCCTTGAGCATTTCTTCCTTGTCCAGGTCCTATTCTTCGCATTCCTGGTCCTCTTCCTGGTCCTATGAAGGGGCGCCCATCCAAAATGTATTAATCCAACATCCCATCATTTGGCTGGAAAGGGGTCTTGATCATGGGACCGACGGACCAGCCCGCCTTTATGAGGGACCATCTGAAAATGCTCGAGGCAATTCGGAGCGACGGGACCGCAAAGGGAGAGTTCACCAACAGCGATGAGGTCCTGAAGAGTGCCATACCCGCGGTGATGGAGAACAGGAAGGCCTTCGGCCTTCAAGGGTTGGTGAAGGGGCTCCAGGCCATCATCATAAACACAGAAAAGGACAATTTCCTTCCTGCGATCAAGGACTTCCTTGACTACACAGGTATGGACATCCATTCCTCCTTCGAGAGCGGCCCCTACCTGGATTGTGTCCTAAAGACCGAGGGGAGCGCGGACATCATCGTAAGGCATAGAAAGTCGAAGGATAACCCTTTCAGGGTACACAACATTGCCCCAAAGACGGCTACCCTTCCCAACACACGGCTCGAGACCTTCGTCTTCGAGACGCCGGACATAGAGAGATATGTGTCGATCCAGAGGGAGAGGGGGGTAAGATTCCTGACCGATAGCCCCATTGACAAGGACAACTGCTCATTCATCCAGACCGAACCATCACCCTACACCGGGAATTCGATAGGCCTCATCCAATGGACGTCGCAGAGGGGGACCTACGGGGATGACAGCGATGCGGAGCTCGATATCGGTATCAGGAAGAGGGACGCCCCCCACCTGAGGAACATCAGGCACCTTGACCATGCCGCGACCAGGCTCGTCTCCAGAAGCAGGGACCTTGCCATCCTGGAGTTCATGGAGCTCACCAACTACCGTTTCGATTTCGCCATCTATGTAAGGACCATGAACTCCATCACGAACGTAGCAAGGCTATCGGATGAGACCTACGCTCAGGTCTTCACAGCGGGAATAGCACCCTTCACATCCCCCGAGACCTCGGGTCCGACAGAGAAGTACGTCCACAACTACGGGAGCAGGGTCCACCATCTCGCGTTCCACACCGAGAATATAGAGGACACCTACCAGACGCTCGTCCAGGAAGGTCTAGGCTTCCTCATAGAGCTCGTGGGTTCGCCCGAAGAGGGGCTGAAGCAGACGTTCACCAGGGGAATGAGGAGTACGTTCCTTGTCAACGAATACATCCACCGCTACGGCGGCTTCGACGGGTTCTTCACAAGGTCGAACGTTACGGACCTTACCCGGGCAACCGATGTGCAGTGATATCGGCTAACTGTCCTCGACCCTCTTGCCTGTCCAGCAGTAGGTGCACAGCTTCTCTTTGGGCAGACCTATGGCCTCGACCATATCATCGAGCCGCTGGTACATCAGGCTGTCAAGGTCCAGGTCGTTCCTGACCCACTCCACCATGGCGGCATGCTCGTCGGAATCGGGGTCCAGATACCTTGAGAGGTCCTTGGGCTCACCGCCCTCCAAGGAAGCGATGGCCCGTCTAGCAACGAGCTCCCTTGTGCTCCTTGTCGAGAGCATGTAGATGCAGGGGAACATAAGCGGGGGGCAGGCAGGTCTGATGTGGACCTCCTCCGCTCCTCCCTCCCTCAGCTTGTGGACCGTGAAGTTCTTGAGCTGCGTTCCCCTGACTATGGAATCCTCGCAGAGGATTATCCTCTTTCCCTTGATAACAGACCCGTTGGGGATGAGCTTCATCAGAGCGATCTTGTCCCTAAGGTCCTGGGTAGGTGGGGTATAGCTCCTGCCATAGCCCGGGGTGTACTTGAGCAGGACCCGTCTGAACGGGAGGCCCGACTCCATCGCATAACCTATGGCATGGGAGGTCCCTGAATCAGGGACACCGGCGGCCAGGTCCGCCTGGACCTTGTCCCTCGCGGCAAGCAGTGCCCCCGACCTCTCCCTGACCCGTTCCACGTTCATTCCCTCGTAGCTCGAACCGGGAAAACCGGTATAGATCCACAAGAACGAGCAGATATGGAGGTCGTCCGTCCCTTCACGGAGGACCTTGACCCCGCTCTGTTCGATGAGGACTATCTCTCCAGGCCGCAGTTCCTTCTCAAGGGTATAGCCCAGGTTCGCAAATGCGCATGTCTCGCTCGCTACCGCCCTGCTCCCGTTCTTGGACCCGACCGCAAGGGGGGAGATCCCGTGCTTGTCCCTGGCCGCGAGGATACCGTCCTTGGTGAGTATCAAGAGCGAGATCGAACCCTCTATCATCTCCTGCATGTGTGCTATCCCTTCGACGAGCGTACCTTTCAGATTGATGAGGTTCGCAACCAGG
>JBFYMY010000063.1:0-2718 GCA_041304645.1 Thermoplasmatales archaeon | reverse complement strand
ATCCCTTGGAAATGAGGTGTTGGTAGAGGGACACGGCCTTTGAAACATAGTTCTGGTCTATGGTAGACAGATTGGAATATATTATAAGAGCATACCTTTCAGAAAAAGGCACAGCGGACTTGCTTGATTCGGAGCTCTCTAGCGATTCATTTTCGGTCAGGTTACTTGCTTTCTCTTCAGAAAATGATACAGAGGTTTCCGTTTCGGATTCCTCTGCGGAGACCTTGTTGAAGCTGACGGTCATGATGGCCATCACAAGAACTATAGCGAGCAGGAGAACTGCATATGTCAAGCGCATGGGGTCATCATGTCACAAGCCAGGATAAAGCAATTGCGAATTTGTTTAACATTTTGTACAACCATTTATAAAACTAACTATATCCTCCAAGCCCATTTCTTTGGCCCTATCGGACATGACCTTCCTTCTGAATGACCGTTCATATTCAGGTGGTAAAGGATATGCTATCTCCTCTGATCTCTTGAAATGGACCTTTAACCCTTCTATATCCTTCTCGCTGATGGATTTCAAGGCTCTGTTGAACTCAACAGCCGCCACACCTTCCATATCATTTACAGAACGGAATAATCTCTCAGAGCTGTTAAGATATCTTTCCGCTTTTTTTAAGTTCCCTTTAAGGACCTCTACATCGGCTAGATTCCCCAATAACCTACCTTTTGCATATCTACAATGTGCTTTGTCCGCCATCTTCAGAGCAATTGACCAATCCTTCTCGGCTTGTTCTATCTTTCCGCTACTGAAGTATGCCACTCCTCGGTTGTTCATGGCTATTGAGATGAGCAGGGGGTATTGATATTGACGGTACGATCGGATACATTCTGACAGCATCTCTATGGCCGTTGTATAATCTCCCATCATGCTAAAACAAGTGCCCTTTGCCTGGTTCAACAAAGCCCTGAAGAGTCTTCCCTTGGTCTCACCACCGACCCTGTCAAGATAAGCTATGGCTTCCTTAGGGCCCTCCTTCCTTCTGATCACCTGGGCAAGTCCGAGGTTCGTCTGGAGCCATTGATTGATGGTGATATTTGGTTGTATGGAAAGAAGCTGTTTATATATGATCTCGGCCTCGTCCAATCTACCCTGTTTGTACTTTGTTTCCGCATGTATGAGAAGCGAATCTATGTCTTCCCTTGATAGTTCACCTTTTAGTACCTCTATCATCTTGTTCATATCCCCATACAGGGTCATGTTGAATACTTCGATTAGATAGGACCTCTGGCCTTGTTCCTCATCTGGCTTGTCCAGCTTCCTCAGGAAATTAAGAAGGTTCATGTCGTTCGTTGCCGTTGTGAGGTTCCCCATGTACTGGTTCAGGTCGAAATTATCCCTGGATTTATACATGAACAATAGGAACGTCCTTTCGAGAGGGCTCCTGAACTTTCCGGCAAGTTCGGTGAACTTGAGGCAGGTCGAAATATTGTGCCTCTGCGGAGTGAATATCAGGTCATCCAACCTGGAGCGGAATGCTTTGAGCTTTTCCTTCCCCTTCTCCGTAATTACAATATTGCTAAGGAATTTCTCCGAGATGAGCCTTTTCTTTGCCCTAATTACTCCTGTCTTCGATAACCTTGTAAGATAGACCATAAGGCTGCCCGGTGTTAGGCCAACGGCACTAGCTATCATTTCCTGGGAACAATCGCCGCTGGCTGCATCCTTTTTAAGCTCATCTATGGCATACAGCAGAATGTCCGTTCTTGTGACCTTCATGAGCCAGCCTCCACAGTATATGGGGGCTATGGATAAAAACCTATTTCGTGGGTCATACCCCTCGACCATGTTAACTTATTATTTTGGTCTTTCGGACATTAGATAGGTTTATAAATGGTATATCGAACTGTTAATTATGAGGGATACTTTAATATATTACTAAAAATATGCTGGAATCTGTAGGCGTTCAAAAGAAGATTGCGTCAAGGCCTTAGCAAAGGTATGATGTGATCGTTGCGTTGATGTATCATTAGGATGGGATGGGCGAAAAGAAATGAAAAGAGGAATGAAAATGGATGCAAGACGGAGAGAGGTAATAATGGTACTGCTGACGGGCATATTGGTCATCTCAGCCCTTGGGGCTCTTGTCATGCTTGACAGGTCCCACGGGTCCTTCGGAAAGGAAATAGACCCCGCACAGGTGGATGCTTCGATAACGAACGTTCAGGGAAGCATCGCTGTTGAACAGGTCCCTACCGACATCTACATGTTCGGTGCCGGGTTGTCAGCTTCACTATCTGTCCAGATAACCAACATGGACCCTGACAACGACATCGATTCGGTCAGATTCACCATTCCCGATAGCCAGGTCCAGACAAGCTCGTTCGAATGGTACAGGTCCGGAGAGGACCATGAATGGAACATGGCATCGGACCAACCGGGTGTGGCCATCTTCACTGCCCAGAACGACCTCCCAGGCCATATCTTCGGCGGGTCGGCCCAGTACGACGTCGCTGGCAACATAGATGATGCCCTGGACCACGATCCCCTGAACAACACGAACGAGGAGGCTACCTTCACGCTCGGGTTCACTGCTCCTGCCCAGCCGGGATTCAAGACTGGCGCCAACTCCATCAACGTGGAGGTAGCAGATATGTTGATCGAGACCCCCGGTTCGGCCTGGCAGACCGTTGATCCGTTCCCCATGCCGTACCTCGTGGTCGAGAACGGTAACAGGTTCGTCGTGATGGTCCTAAAGACAAGCACCTGCG
>JBFYMY010000062.1:0-3554 GCA_041304645.1 Thermoplasmatales archaeon | reverse complement strand
GCCACCGGCAGATTGTTCACCATCGTAAATAGGCCTCAGACGGATCCTGTCAAGCTGCTTCAGGATGCATGGGCGGTCAATGCGCGGGGTCTCTTCGGCGGTTCCATCCTTGAAGCGCCTTCAGACAAGGAGTTGGAAAGGTCCCTCTCTTCGGTCCTTACCAGCAGATGAGCGTATTGGACAAAGGAGAGCTCCTTTTCGCAGGACCCGACCCGGGGCAACATTAATTATCGAACGGGCCATTACTCGCACCGCGACCCGTTGGAATCTTCGGGAAGTGGAGCTGAGAAGCTTGCCCATAGAGCACATAGATCCCTGCACCGATATGGAAGAGACCATACCAGACCTAAAGGCAAGCGCAAGAGAGGCCAGAGGATGGGTCTTAAAGATGATCCACGAAGCTGGATCGGGCCACCCTGGCGGTTCCCTCTCTCTCGTCGAGGTACTGGTAACCCTTTATTCAAGCGTAATGAGGCACGACCCCGACAACCCCCTGTGGCCCGACAGGGACCGTCTGGTCCTTTCCAAAGGCCATGGGTGCCCAATACTCTACACCATCCTTGCCATGAACGGCTATTTCGATAAAGAGGAGCTCCTCACCCTGAGAAAACTTGGCAGCAGGCTACAGGGCCATCCGAGCATGAACAAGACGCCAGGTATAGATATGTCCACAGGTTCCCTCGGCCAAGGACTGTCGGCGGCCATAGGCATGGCCATAGGCGCAAGGCTCGACAGGCGAGACTACAGGACCTACTGCATCTTGGGGGACGGGGAGATACAGGAAGGTCAGGTATGGGAAGCTGCAATGGCAGCCTCGCATTATAAGGTCGATAATCTCTGCGCCGTCCTGGACAGGAACAAGCTCCAGATAGATGGTCATACGGAGACCATAATGTCCGTGGACCCTGTCGCACCCAAGTTCCAGGCCTTCGGATGGAACACCATAGAGGTGAACGGCCACGATTTCAAGGAGCTTCTAAGGGCCTTCAAGGATGCTGCATCCGTCAAGGGAAGACCATCCATCATCATAGCCAACACCGTGAAGGGAAAGGGGGTGTCCTTTATGGAAGGTTCGGTCAAGTTCCATGGCAAAGCCCCTAGCGATGAGGAGCTCGAACAAGCCCTCAAAGAGGTCGGAGGGGGTGAGCAGTGATGGAATGGAAGCTCAAGAACATGAGGCCGGGGTTCGGGGAAGCACTGGTAGAGCTGGGCAAGAAGTACCAGCAGGTGGTCGCCCTCAACGCGGACCTGTCCTCATCGACGACGACTCACCTGTTCGGTAAGGAGTTCCCCGAGAGGTTCTTCAACTGCGGGGTGGCGGAACAGAACATGATGGGAATGTCAGCGGGGCTGGCATCGACCGGGAAGATAGTCTTCGCATCAACTTTCGCCATGTTCGCAACGGGCAGGGTGTATGACCAGATAAGGCAGTCCATAGCCTACCCCAAGCTCAATGTCAAGATAGTAGCGACACATGCCGGAATAACCGTCGGCGGCGACGGGGCTTCGCACCAGATGCACGAGGACCTTGCGCTCATGAGGGTCCTTCCCCATATGACCGTGATAGCGCCGGCTGATTACTGGGAGACCAAGAAGGCAGTTCTGAAGGTGGCTGAGAGCCCTGGCCCATGTTACATCCGGATAGGCAGGACGGATTGCCCCCTCATCTACGACGAGAGCTACGAGTTCAACATAGGCAGGGCCGATCTTCTGAAGGACGGGGAGGATGTCACTATCATCGCCGTTGGTCTTATGGTCTCCAAGGCCCTGGAGGCAGCCGAGATGCTGTCCAAGGAAGGCATATCCGCCAGGGTCGTGAACCTGTCCACCATAAAGCCGATAGACAAGAGGATGGTGATAGGTTGTGCCAAGCAGACCGGAGCGATCGTGACCGCAGAGGAGCACAACATGATAGTCGGCATGGGATCCGCCGTAGCTGAGGTCCTGGCCGATTTCGCCCCGGTGCCGCAGAGGAGGGTCGGGATACCGGACGTCTTCGGCGAGTCGGGCGAGTCCGAAGAGCTCATGAGGGCATACGGTCTTACCCCCGAGAACATCGTTGAGAACGCCAAGATCGCCATTTCCATGAAGAGGTGAACTGGATGAAATTGTTCCTGGACACAGCAAACGTGGAGCAGATCAGAGAGGCCAGCAAGCTGGGCGTGATAGATGGTGTTACGACCAACCCGTCCCTAATAGCAAAGGAAGGGAGGGTCTTTACGGACGTCGTGAAGGAGATATGCTCCATCGTTGACGGACCCATTTCTGCTGAGACCGTTGCCGAGGACGCCGACGGGATGTTCAAGGAGGCAAGAGAGCTCGCCAAGATACACAAGAACATCGTTGTGAAGATACCCATGACCGCTGAAGGGCTGAAGGCCGTGAGCAGATGCAGGGAAGAGGGGATCAGGACCAATGTCACCCTGATATTCCACCCCAACCAGGCCCTCCTTGCCGCCAAAGCTGGGGCAAGCTACGTCTCACCGTTCGTGGGAAGGCTCGACGATGTTACCGAGTACGGGATGGACGTGGTTAGGCGGATAGTGGACATCTACGACAATTACGGTATCATGACCGAGGTCATCGTCGCATCGGTCAGGAACCCGCTCCACGTCCTGGAGGCCGCCGAGTGCGGGGCCCACATAGCGACCATACCTTATTCTGTCCTGCAGCAGATGATCAAACACCCTCTCACGGACATAGGCATCCAGAAGTTCCTTGACGACTGGAAGAAGGTGCCAGGGAGATGATGGGCAGGGACCTTCCCCTGACCGTTGTCGTCGGGACAGGCTCAAGGTTGAGGGGCGATGACTCCGCGGGTCCCTATGTCATAGACCTGCTAAAGGAAAGGATGGACCTTGAGGGGTGTCCTGAAGATGTGAGGCTCTCCCTCATAGACGCCGATGTGATGCCCGAGAACTACACGAAACCCATCAGGGAGAGCGGGGCAGAGGTCTGCCTCATCATTGATGCCGTGGATATGGGAATGACGGCAGGAGCGGTCAGGAGGATACCGGAAGAACTGATCGATATTTCCATACCATGTTCGCATTCCCTCCCTCTTTCCTACGTGATGGGCTATCTGAGGGAGAAGGTCCCTTTGGTCGAACTGATAGGCATACAGATCTCCATAGCAGGCCTCTTCCAGGAAATGTCCGATGGGACCATGGAAGGATGCAGGAAGCTGGCCGATACGATATGGAAAGGAAAGGTCCTTGAGGTCCCTATCTTCCAGAGGAAAATAGATGATGTTGGCAGTGAAACGACCGACTATTGTTGGTGATACATTACCCCATCGTCAAAGAAAAGATAAAGAGCCCCAATGATTATTAGGTCTGGGGGGACGGTGACCTGCATCCCGTTCCATTCCCATCGAGGGATGGACCGTCCCTTTCGGTAAGTAGGGGGAAGTTACTTGAGGTTCGATCCCTTAAAGGGTACGCTTAGAACATATGCTTTGTTCGCTGCTCTATCGGTTCTATTGATGGTCTCATCAGCGGTACTGAATCCGCTAATGAACGACCTGATATCGACTGCCGGAGGAAATGACGGGA
>JBFYMY010000061.1:0-10854 GCA_041304645.1 Thermoplasmatales archaeon | reverse complement strand
ACCATTGATGATTTCAAATCGGTCCTGGGGACCATGATCGGCCCCTCCGGGGGTTTCGGCACGGTGGGGGGAAAGGCCTCCATGGTGCTCCTTGTCGAACGGATAATAGCCAGGGAGAAGGAGAGGGAACCGGACCTGAGGGAGGTGAAGTTCGCCAGGAGCTGGTTCCTGACCACCGACACCATGAGGGACTTCATCCACTACAATGCGCTCGATGAGGTAGGACAGATAAAGTACCTGGAGCCGAACGAGATAAGGAACGAGCAGCCGTTCCTCGAGCAGGTCTTCAAGCACGGCGCCCTCCCGATGGAGATAATAACCGGGCTCAAGGAGATCCTCAGGGAGGTTAGGGACAGACCGATGATAGTAAGGTCATCCAGCCATCTGGAGGACAGTTACGGTGCAGCCTTCTCGGGCAAGTACAAGAGCCTCTTCATAGCCAATAACGGCTCTGACGAGAAGAGGCTCAGCGACCTGATGGATGCCATTGCCGAGGTATGGGCATCGACCTTCGGTCCGAACCCCATAGAGTATCGGAGGGAGAGGGGGATGCTCGACCTACAGGAGAACATGGGAGTTCTCATACAGGAGGTAGTGGGCACAAGGGTGGGACCGCTGTTCTTCCCCTCCTTTGCAGGGGTTGCCCTGTCGAACAACGAGTTCAGATGGTCCCCGAGGATACAGAGGGAGGACGGCATCCTCCGGCTGGTCGTGGGCCTTGGGACCAGGGCCGTTGACAGGGTATCGAACGATTATCCAGAACTAATATCTCCGTTCAGGCCCGAGCTGAGGGTGGCAAAGACCGTTGAGGATACCATGGCCTATTCCCAGAGGTACATGGACGTCATAAACATGGACAAGGGGCAGCTGGAGACAGTGGCCGTTGAATGGGTCCTCAAGAACTACGGAGAGGACTATCCACTTCTGAACAGGATAGTATCCTTGTGGAGGGATGGGAACCTAATGACACCTTCCGGGCTCATTCTCGACCCGGAGGGCACGGAGATGGTCGTGACCTTCAACGGTGTGATAGAGAAGACCCCCTTCATCCGGCAGATGAGGGCCGTTATGTCCCTCCTGAAGGAAAGGCTCAGGACACCGGTCGATATTGAGTTCGCGCACGATGGCAGGAACCTCTACATCCTGCAGTGCAGACCCCAGAGCCAGAGCAGGTTCACCAAGAAGGTCCAGCTGCCCCAGTCCGTACCCCAAGACCGCATAGTATTCACGGCGAACAAGTATGTCACGACCGGTACCGTTCAGAACATCTCGTACATGGTCTATGTCGATGCGGACGGTTACGAATCCCTAAGGACAAGGGAACAGATGCTCGATGTGGCAAAGGTGGTGGGCGAGCTCAATCTGACTCTGGGAAAGCGGAAGTTCATACTCATGGGACCTGGCCGATGGGGCAGCAGGGGCGATATCAAATTGGGGGTCCCTATCCAGTACAGGGACATCAACAACACGGCCCTCCTTATAGAGGTCGCAAGGAGCAAGGGGGGGTACGTGCCGGAGCTCTCCTTCGGGACCCATTTCTTCCAGGACCTTGTGGAGGCCAACATCCAGTACTTACCGTTATACCCCGACGATGTGGGGACGATGTTCAACGAAGCGCTCCTCAACATTTCCGAGAACCATCTCAAGGAGTACGTCCCGTGGGCATCGGACCTCGAGGTGGTCGTCCGGGTCATCAGGGTCGCCGACCTCTCGGGCGGAGGCAGCCTTTCGGTGGTCATGGACGGTGAGGCTGGTGAGGCCATCGCCTATATGGTCCCTCCGGACCATTCGGCCTGGAGGCAGAACAAGGTCGATGAGATGCTTAAGGAGCTGGAGCCCAGGGACTACGGGATCGCCGCCATCTTTCTTGTCGGCAGCACCAAGGAGGGAACGGCCGGGCCGATGTCCGATGTGGACATAATAGTCCAATTCGAGGGTTCCCAGAGGCAGAAGGACGACATGATGACGTTCTTCCTGGACTGGGACAGGAAGCTGGTGGAGGAGAACAGGGAGAGGACCGGCGCATCAGCAGAGAAGCTCCTTGACATCCATATAATAACGGACCAGGACATCATAGACCGCTCATCATGGGCGGCGCACATAACCAACCTGTACAATCCAGCAAGGAGATTGAAGCTCAAGGGTGAATCGACCTAAGGGACGAGACTGCGTTCGATGGAGGAAAGATCGCATGTATCGAACCTTACGATGGAAAGCTCGGGTCCATCATTTGCGCCGTTCAAGCATGGTGTCATACCCAGTCTCTCCATGAACCTGCCTGTGACCCTGGTCGACTCATGGATGTGCCCGTGCATGGCGATCATCGGCTGGCATCTCTCTATGAACCTCCTTATGGCAAGACTTCCGACATGAAGGTCCACAGGGGCGTGGTCCACCATGACGCCTTCCCTGTCCACCCTGTCAAGGCAGGTATCGGATGGGGGGGCGTGGAAGAGGAAGAGGGTCCTATCGATATCAGGGTCATCCTCCATGGTGGCCAGGTCCTTCTCGATGGTCTCGAAGAGGAGCGACCGCCTATCGGTCTCGGTCGTGAAGATGCCCTCTTCAGGGGGGATGCACCCGACGCTCGTGAACCTTGATACATCATAACGCTCCCAGTCCTTGAGCATGAAGGGGGACGGGGGGACATAGGAATACCCCCTCACGAACAGGTCTCCCAGCGGCTCCTTGGCCATGTGAACGTACCTGAAAGCTCCCCTTTCATGACCCTCGATGAAGAGCGGTTCGAAGGACCTGGGGTCGTCATTGCCCATAATGACGAAGAGCTCGGTCGGACGAGAGCTCTTCGCCCTTAGTGAGAGCGGTGCATCGATGAGCCACTTCTCGATGAAGGCACGGACATCGCCCCTTCTCGGGAGCAGGTCCCCCCCCAGGAACACTGCGTCGGGCCTCTCCCTCTCGACGAGACCGAAAAGGGCCGAGTACCTGTTCTCCCTGCCGTGCAGGTCGGACGAGAATAAGCATCTCATAGGACGACCAACCGATCGGAGGCACGGTCCAATGCCGTAATAATCTTAACTGCATCATCACCCAGCACAGATGCCATTCGATGTTGTAATATCCCATCACCTGATGGTCATTATACCCGTACCCTTCTTGCCGTCTATCTTGATGGAAATTCCGTTGGGGGCCGAAAGATGGACGAGGTACCTGCCCCTCCCCACCTCCGGGAGCCTCTTGAGCGATGCCCAATCCACCCTGGAGGTCCCTGTCCCGTACCTTATGGTGAGGTAGGGGATCCCCAGAGCGGTGATGTTGTGGAAGAAATGGGTCCCCTGCGACGGGTCCACCCTGAAATCCTCGGTCGAGTATTCCACCAGGGCCTTTGCGGATGATATCTGGTCCCATTTGACGGGTATCCCGAGGAAGCGGTCCCTGGTTCCCCACCTCCCAGGGCCTATGAGGACGTAACCGCTCCCGGAGGACCTCTCGTTGAAGGAACCGATCTCGAGGGCGATCTCATTGGTCATCGTATTGTCGAAGAGCTCGGGTGGAACGACCAGGATGTCCCCGGGCAGTTCGAAGGCCCCATCGCCCTGCGCCATGTCGGATACAAGGGCGGCGGAGGAGAGCTCCATTTCGGATATCGCCGTGCTCGTAGCTCGCTTGAGAGTGACAAGGGGCCTTATCTGGAGCAGTTGCAGGGTCGGGACGGCGCTTTCCTCTATGGAACATGCGAACTCCATCTCCACCGGCCGCCCCATGCCCTTCCTTCCCATCTCAAGGACCTCCCTGAGGACCTCCGGCAGGGGCATGGTCCCGTGCTTGAGTATCCCGGCGAAAGTTATGTACCTCGCTCCGCTCCTCATGCCACCATCCCTGAGGATACCGTCATCGGGGTCATAGGTGCTGACAAGGTGCTCCAGGCATTCCTGGTCGTCCATGTCGGATACGGACCGGAGCGTAAGCGTAGTATCCTCTCCGGCCATGGTCCGGTCGAACCGCGACCTCATGTCCAGGGCGTATATGTCCCTCTGGGACCTCCTCATGATATCGTCGGTTCCGAACATGCCAAGGAGTATCCCGGGATGGTAGGGTGAGAAGGAGAGGACCGACTGTCTCTCCATGACTATCTTCCCGAGCCCGTAGGCGACGACCGCGACACCTTCATCCCTGGTGAGGGGATCTATGGGATAGAAATTGAGCGTCTGGGCGACCCCGGAGAACAGCGGATAGTAGAGGTCCCCTTTCCTGGTGCCCACCAACCTCTGGACCACCACTGCCATCTTCTCCTCTTCCTTGATGTGGACGGTGGCCCCCCTGTAGGACCTTGCGGCCCTATGGAATGTGGATGCAAAGACCAGTTTGATGGCGTTCTCGAGGTCCTCCAGCCTCTCCTGGGCGTCGCCGGAGGCGTTTGGGAGCATTATGGTCGAGTAGATGCCGGCGAAGGGCTGGTTGAGCGAATCCTCAAGGAGAGAGGATGACCTTACCGCCAGCGGATATCTGGCAATGGACAGGAAGCGCCAGAGCATCCTCTCGAGCTCGGAGGGAAGCTTTGAACCGAGGAAAAGTCTGGAGACCTCTGAATCGTCCTTGCACCGCTCAAGGTCCGGACGCAGGTCGTTGCCCTCCATGAAAGAATCGAACCAGTCCGTTGCTATCACGAGGGTATCGGGTATGGAGACGCCCATCCCTTCGAACCTTCTGTCGAGCGAGCTCCTTTTCAGAAGGGAGGATAGGAAGGCTATCCCCCTGCCCTTTCCTCCAAGGGACCCTTTTCCCAGCTTGGTGAAGGTCCCGTCGAACTCGAAGTTCTGCTGGGAGAAGTCGAGTATGACACCCAGCTGCCGCGCCCTCCTCATCTCAAGGATGGATTCAAGGAGGTACTTCCTCATCTCCTCGCCGTCGGTGAAGTCCGATACCTTCTTGGGCCTAAGCCTCAGGGCCAGGTCCACCTCTCCCCTAGCCAGCAGCCAGTTGGAGAACTGGTTCGCCGTACCGTGGTGGACCAATGATTCGGTCGGCATCCTCTGTACCAGGTCTATGAACTCATTGATGTCCTTTGCCCTCCCTATCTCCTTCCCGCTCGGCAGCTCGAAGATGAAATCACCGAAACCCAGATAGGTCTTGAAGAAATCGGAGAGGCCCGATAGGAGCTCCGGGGAGGATTTGTCCAGGAAGGGGATGTTCTCATTCTCCGCCCGCTTCCCGTGCTCGGTCTGGGAAGATTGGAGCAGGATGGGGCAGTGGCCTCTGACCTCCGAAGCCAGAACGAAGCCGACCTCGTCCTCGCAGGCCCCCCCGCGCGGGAACGAGATATCGGAGATGACACAGAGGATACTGTCCTTGTACCTGTTGAACCGGTCCATGGCCTCCTCGTAGGTCTCGACCAGGAGCAGCTTGGGCCTTGTCCTCTTCCTGAGGAGCTTCTCATGCTCGTTCAGCCCTTCGGTTATGAGCAATCTGTTCTGCTGCATGACCTCGGAGTAGATGATGGGCAGGAACGCACTGTAGAATCGGGGAGAGTCCTCGACGACAAGGATGGTCCTGACAAGGTCGGTGGTCACGTCCCTCTCCACGTTGGTCATGTCCTCTATGTACTTTGTGATGGCCATGAACAGGGATGGGTCGCCGTTCCAGAAGAATACCTTGTCCATGCCGTCGTGGCGGCCCGGGCGGTGGAAAAGGGCGATATCGCCGGCGTCCGTCAGAAGGAGCACTACGGCAATGTTGGGTTGTATGTCCTTGACCAGTTTGCTGAAATGGTAGGGGTCCATATCGCCAAGCCTTGGCATGGTTATGACAAGGTCGTACCTGGAACGTGATAGCTCTGATAGGGCGTCCTCGGGGGTGGAGACCCTGTTTATCCTTGGCGGGGCGGTAAGGGCCATGTCCTCATAATGGCCCGAGGAGAGCTCCGAGAACATACCGTCCTCTTCAAGGATGAACGCATCATAGGGGCTGGACACCAGGAGTATCTTGCTGACCCTGAACCTCATGAGCTCATAGAAATCGCTGTAGTGATGGGTACGGTCGGGCGTAACGCCTGCGGCATCGGTGTCAGGTCGGTCACGGTCCAGGTCCATGCGGTCTAAGCGGACCATTGAAATAATAATATTTTCCCGTTCATCCCTCCCACGCTCGGGGTGAAACTTCAAATAAGGTCTCATCGTTCCAGAGAACTCCCGAGCCGCCCTTTGTTCATTCCTCTCATGTGTCCCATCCCGGACCACGGCCGGCACGGGCCTTTTCAAACAGGTGAGCAAGATGCAAAGCGGCATGGACGAACAGACCATGAGGAACAGCAGGCTCATACCCCTCCTGCAGACCATGCAGGAGGAATGCGGCTACCTGCCAGCTGACAGGCTCAAGGTCCTCTCCGAGGAGCTGGGAGTCCCTTTGAGCAGGATATACGGGGTCGCAACTTTCTATACCCAGTTCAGGTTCGAACCCCTTGGCAGACATCTGGTCAGGGTATGCCATGGGACCGCATGTCATGTCAATGGTGCGGTGCAGATCGCTGAGGCGATGACCGACTGCCTCGGGACGAAGGAAGGGGAGACGAGCAAGGACGGGGAATTCACCGTTGAGAGGGTCGCGTGCCTTGGCTGCTGCTCCCTTTCCCCTGTCATGATGGTCGACGACCGCGTTCATGGGAAGCTGGACAAGGAAAAGGTCAAAGAGGTCATAGGGAAGCTCAAGAGGGGTGAGCTCGATGGTCAGTAGTATACTCGTCGGAATGAACTCCTGCGGAATGGCCGCGGGGGCCCAGGAGACCCTTGCCGCCATCAGGGAAGGGCTCGAGAGCAGGGGCCTTGACATACCGGTCAAGGTCGTCGGATGCTCCGGCAACTGCTACAGGGAGCCCTTCGTTGAGGTACAGACCGGGAGCATGAGGACAGGATATGGCGACATGACCCACGACAGGGTCGGGCGGCTCCTGGACGAGCATATCGTCGGCGGGAAGGAGATAGAGGAATGGGTCGTTCGCAGGTCCCCCACCGATACGGAAGAGGGATTCGACAGGGACGGCTACTTCGTCAAGCAGGTGAAGATAGTCCTTGAGAACTCGGGGACCATAGACCCCGAGTCCATAGATGATTACCTTGCAGCCGATGGTTACAAGGCCCTTGAGAAGGCCTTGAAGATGGCCCCCGAGGAGATAATCAACGAGATCGACCATTCCGGGCTCAGGGGCAGGGGCGGGGCGGGTTTCCCCACCGGAATGAAATGGAAGCTCACCAGGAACGTCAAGGCCGAAAAGAAGTTCATCATATGCAACGGGGACGAAGGTGACCCCGGGGCTTTCATGGACAGAAACGTCCTGGAGGGGGACCCTCACAAGGTCATCGAGGGCATGATCATCGGGGCCTATGCCGTCGGTTCTGACGAGGGCTATGTTTACTGCAGAGCGGAATATCCACTTGCCATAAAGAGGCTCATCAAGGCCCTTGTCCAGGCAAGGGAAAGGGGATTCCTCGGTCATGACATCCTCGGCAGCGGTTTCTCGTTCGAAATACATGTCAAGGAAGGGGCGGGCGCTTTCGTATGCGGCGAGGAAACGGCCCTCATCCATTCGATAGAGGGAAAGAGGGGCATGCCCAGACCGAGGCCCCCCTACCCCTCGGTCAAGGGGCTCTTCGGCGCTTCGACGATGATAAACAACGTCGAGACCTGGGCCAACGTCGCTTGGATAATCAGGAACGGCGCATCGCGGTATGCCGCATTTGGAATGGGTAAGAGCAAGGGGACCAAGGTCTTCGCCCTTGCGGGCAAGGTCAAGAGGGGTGGGAACGTGGAGGTCCCAATGGGAATGCCCCTCAGGGAGATCCTGTACGATATTGCCGGCGGCAGCCGGTCCGGCAAGGACATCAAGGCGGTGCAGATGGGCGGTCCTTCGGGCGGGTGCATACCCAGCAGGCTCTTTGACACACCGGTCACGTACGAGCACATGACCCAGACCGGTGCAATAGTCGGGAGCGGCGGGATGGTCGTCATGGACACGGACACCTGCATGGTCGATGTCGCCAAGTTCTTCCAGGATTTCACGGTCAAGGAATCGTGCGGGAAATGCACATTCTGCAGGCTCGGGACCAAGAGGATGCTCGAGCTCCTTACCAGGATATCCGGTCCCGACGGCACCGAGGCCGATATGGACGTCCTAGCCGCTTTGGGGGAGGAGGTCAAGGCAGGTTCGCTCTGCGGTTTGGGGCAGACGGCGCCCAACCCTGCCCTCACGACACTGCGCTATTTCAAGGACGAATACATGGCCCATGTCAGGGAGAAGAGGTGTCCGTCGAACGTGTGCAAACCGCTCATGAGGTATGTCATCAATGACAAATGCATAGGCTGCACGGCCTGTGCCAGGGCATGTCCGGTCAAGGCCATTTCCGGTACCGTAAAACAGAAGCATTCGATAGACCAGACCACCTGCATCAAGTGCGGTTCCTGCATGGGCGCATGCAGGTTCGGTGCGGTCGATATCACGGGGCTCAAAGGAGGTGATGTGGATGCCTAGGGTGAAGGTGAACGGCACAGAGATGGACCTGCCGTCGGACCAGACCATATTGACCTCGCTCCGGGAGAGGGGTCTTCATGTTCCGGGCATGTGCCTTAACCCGGACCTCGACCCCAACGGGTCGTGCAGGCTATGCTTCATTTCCTCGGGCGGGAAGCAGCTGACCGCCTGCTCCACCTTGCCGACCGACGGCATGGACATCGTTACGGTTGATGCGAAGCTCTCCAGGCTAAGAAGGACCTCCCTCGAGCTGATGCTCTCGGACCACTACGGGGACTGCATAGGACCCTGCCAGAAAGGTTGTCCCGCAAGGAGCGATGTCCAGGGATATCTGGCGCTCACTGCGGAGGGTAAGTACCATGAGGCAGTGAAACTGATGAAGGAGCGCTACATCCTGCCTGCGGTCCTAGGCAGGGTCTGCCCCGCCTTCTGCGAGAAGGATTGCAGGAGGGGCCTCGTCGAGGGACCGGTGGCCATCAGGCAGCTCAAGAGGTTCGCGGCGGAAATGGACCTCATGGAGCCATGGATGCCGGAGATACCGTCCGATACGGGAATGAAGGTCGCCGTCGTAGGGGGCGGCCCTGCCGGCCTATCCTGTGCTTACTATCTCAGGACATTGGGCCATGCGGTGACCTTGTTCGAAGCGATGCCCGAACTTGGGGGTTGGACCAGATACGGGATCCCCGAGTACAGGCTTCCCAAGGACGTTCTCGGAAAGGACATAGCGACGGTCATAGGGACCGGCGTCGAGGTCAAAGTAGGGGTCCGGGTGGGTAAGGACATTTCCATGGACAGGCTCCGCAAAGGTTACGACGCGGTCTTCCTGGGAATAGGGGCCTGGGGCGGAAGGAAGCTCAAGGTCCCTGGGGAGAACCTTCCCGGCGTCTTCCAGGGCATAGACCTGCTGGCCAGGATCAATAATGGGGAGAAGGTCGAACTCGGCAAGAAGGTGGTCGTCGTGGGAGGCGGCAATACCGCCATGGACGTTGTAAGGGTCTGCCGGAGGCTGGGGTGCGATGTCACCCTGACCTACAGAAGGTCCGAGAGCGAGATGCCCGCCTCTGCCCTTGAGATAGAGGAGGCCAAGGAGGAGGGCGTCAAGTTCATGCTCTTATGCAACCCCGTAAAAGTGCACGGGGAGAAGAAGGTGGAGTCCCTTGAGCTCATAGCCATGGAGCTCGGAGAGCCCGACGAGAGCGGCAGGAGAAGGCCCGTGCCCAGGGAGTGCTCGGAGTTCAAGCTCGAGGCCGACTCCATCATCCTTGCTATCGGACAGTACAACGAGGATAGCGTCATCTACAAACTTGGCGTGGGGTCAAGGTCGGGGAACATAGATGTGAACGAGCTCACCCTTTCCACCACGGAGGACGGTGTGTTCGCCGGAGGGGATGCCGTTCTCGGCCCGAGCACGGTCATAGAGTCCATAGAGCAGGGGCGCAGGGCGGCGTTGATGATCGACCTCTACATGAAAGGGAAGCTCGACATGCTGAGGATGGCGGTGAGGGACCCGCTCCGAGGGCTCAACTGGACGGTAAGCGACAACGATGTGAGGAAGGTGTTCTCGGACCTCCATCCCTACAATCACTGGAAGAGCGTCACCGAGAAGGATTACCTTGATGTGGAACGGATCGAGCGCAATGTTGCTGAAGTGGCCCCGGCCGAAGAGAGGATAACGGACTTCAGGGAGGTGGAGCACACCTTCGACGGGACTTCTGCATCGATAGAGGTCACTAGGTGCATGTCCTGCGGATGCATGGACGCCTTCGAATGCAAGCTCAGGGAATATTCGATGCTCTACGGTGCGAGCCAGGACCGTTTCGGCGGCGAGTTCCAGAAGGTCCCTCTCGACGATTCCCATCCTAACATTGTCCTTGACAACAACAAGTGCGTCCTCTGCGGTCAATGCGTCAACATGACCCAGGAGCTTACTGGCGAGGGTGCGCTTGACCTGAACTTCCGGGGTTTCGGGACCAGAGTGGCCCCCACGCTGGGGACCGATCTGGAGGACTGCAAGGGGACCATGCTCGGGGATATGATCGACGTATGCCCCACCGGGGCCCTCACAGAGAAGCTCCCATTCGACAAACCCGGCCCCTGGGAGACAAGGCCGCACCCCCACGTTTGCAACGGCTGCGGCGTGGGATGCGAGCTCGAGCTCGAAATCTTCAACGACGAGCTCGTCAGGGCCAGGGGAAGGAGGGCTGGATGGAGCCGCGGCCACATGTGCGATTCAGGGCGCTTCGACAGGCCCTGGGCCGTAGGGTTGGACAAGGCCCTGCTCCGGGAGGGGGATAGGTTCCGCGAGTTGGACCTCGAAGAGGCATTCGGCATCCTTAAGGAACGGACCAAGGACCTGGCCGTGATACTCGGAG
>JBFYMY010000060.1:0-3701 GCA_041304645.1 Thermoplasmatales archaeon | reverse complement strand
GGGCCTCCCTCGTCGAGGAAGATGAGAATAAGAAGGATGGGGAGGAGGAGGACCCGAGGTTCGTAACGGGGTGCTCTGTCTGCGGTGGAAGGCCAGTGAACAGATGCTTCTTCACACAGGCGCCTCTCTGCCAGAGGCATACCGTCAGGATGCAGATCTTCGTGAGGACACAACCCTTCGGAGAGATCGTCCCTGCATCTCCCAGCATGGCCTCCGCTAAGGTGGGTAAGAACCCGACCCCGGCCGAGGCCCAGGAAGCGGGTATGTTCTTCGGTATCAAACCCTATCACGAATGGAAGAGGGTGGGTTGAGGACAGACTGCGGTGGGTCCTCTTCCATCATCGTTCGTTCCGACCGACCAAGGAGGTGAGTGCAAGGATGCCGGAGTACTATCTCGACATGGAAACGACCGGTCTTGACCCGAGAACGGATACCATAGTCACCATCTCTTATCAGAGGCTTGGCATGGTGACTGGCAGAGAGGAGAGCGGACTCAACATCCTCACGACATGGGAAAGCTCCGAGAAGGAGGTCCTCGAGCTCTTCCTGCCCATCTTCACCGGTTCCGGACCCTTCTCTTTCGTGGCGATAGGCGTTAACGTTCCGTTCATCTATTCCTTCCTTGTCGAGAGGGCCAGGAGGAACGGTCTGGAGGCACCGGACCCCCTGTACCTGCTTGGTGCCAAACCCTTCCTTGACCTCAAACCCCTGCTCGTTATGATGAACAGGGGCAGCTTCAAGGGAGCCGCCCTTGACAGGTTCGTGAACATCAGCGTTCCGAGCGAATCGGTCCCGCAGTTGTACCATGATGGACGGTACGGTGAGGTCCTAGGACACGTGAGGGAGAAGGCCTCGGAGCTCCTGAGGCTCTACAGGCATCTGAAGGAGAGGATGCCCGAACTAGCATCGGCATACCGAGGTACGGATGTGCATTCCTAAGGGCCCATGCTTCCATCATGATCGGGCCTATCACGACATGCGAGGAGGGATAGGACCCTTCAATGTCGGTCAAAGTTACACCTTATGATTGTTCGAGAGGACCAAAATTCCGATAGTGTAATTTATCCTCATCGCTATACGGTCGGCCAAGGGGCGTGCAAGGCAATGCGATGCCTTCGGCCTTCCGGTCGATCGAGATGAAGATAGGCATCCTCTACAACATTGTCGAGAGCACCGATTACGGGAAGGACATAGACATAGTGCCCGACAGCGAGATAGCCGATCCCTTCCAGAGCATCCTCTCGGTCCTCAAGGACGAGAACGAGGTCATACCGATACGTGTGAGCAGGAATGCCATCCAGACCCTGCAAAGGAGGAGCTTCGACCTCATCTTCAATCTCTGCGAGGGGCTGGAAGAGGATTCCAAGAAGGAGCCGTGGATACCAGGTTTCCTTGACCTGCTGGAGATCCCCTATACAGGGTCCGATTCCTTCACGCTCGGGCTCTGCATGAACAAGATCAGGACGAAGCACATGCTCGTGGCGAACGACATACCGACACCCAAGTACCAGAAGTTCGTGAGAAAGAAGCAGGCAACGGACCCGGAATTGATTTATCCGCTTTTCGTCAAACCTGCGATGGAGGACGGGAGCCTTGGCATATCCATGGACTCCGTCGTGTACAACAGGGCAGAGCTCGAGACCATGGTCGAGAGGATCCTCAAGAACTTCCATCAGCCCGCCCTCGTCGAGGAGTACATCGATGGCAGGGAGCTGAACGTCTCCATAATCGGGAACGATAACAAGCTAGAGGTCCTTCCCATATCGGAGATCACCTTCGATTTCGAGGAGGACAAACCCAAGATCGTCAGCTACAAGGCCAAATGGTGCGAGGGAACCGATGTCTACAACAGGACAACGGGCGTGTGTCCAGCTGACCTGCCACCTGACATCGAACGGAAGGTGAAGAAGGCGGCCATTGATGCATACAAGGCAACTGGATGCAGGGACTATGCAAGGATCGATATACGC
Source organism: Thermoplasmatales archaeon (assembly GCA_041304645.1). GTDB lineage: Archaea > Thermoplasmatota > Penumbrarchaeia > Penumbrarchaeales > Penumbrarchaeaceae > JALOTP01. Next base: position 1,731 of record JBFYMY010000060.1, on the reverse strand, counting down.
TTGAAGGACGGTATTCCATACGTCCTCGAGGTGAACCCGAATCCCTGGATATACCTTGACGGCGGCTTCGTGAGGAGCGCGAATGCAGCGGGTTTTTCCTACAAGCAGATAATCGAGCGGATAGTGCAAGAGGCCCTGAAACGTTACAGGATAGACCCAATGAAGGCATCGAAGGGCACCGATGAGGCCTACATGACAGAGAACCTGATAATGAAACCTGTCAAGTACGAGAACCTTGATCTGATAACCAAGTGGTACAACGACCTTGAGGTCCAGAAAGAGGAGAACGGCTTCGATGTCCACAGCTATTCCGAGGACAATCTCATAGACAAGTACTTCATATCTGGCCATGACGATTTCGACCTGCTGATGCTCGAGCGGTCCGATGGGAGGGAGGTCGGCGTATGCTCGCTCGAGAACATCAATCCGCTCAACAAGAGCGCTGAGATATCGTTCCTCATAGGGGACAAGGACAGTCAGGCAAAAGGCTACGGTAAGGAGGCAGCCGAGCTCCTGCTCAGCATAGCCTTCGACAGGATGAAGCTTGAGAACCTCATCACCTACATGACCGCCTCAAAGGACCAGACCAAACAGGTCCTGGAACTGACAGGGTTCAGGAAGGCGGGGATGCTGAGGGAGTACCAACCCGTCGATGGCGGGAAGGCAGATGTGATGATCTATCAGATGAGCAGGAGGGAATACCGCCAGAGGGTGAGCAACTCCCAGCTCAAGGATTTCATAAATTATGAAAGCGGGGCCTCGATGGCAGGGACCACACAACGGTGAAACATCATCTGAATGGACCTGGTCATTTCATTCCTCTAAGTATCCTATCTTCTTTCTGATGAGAAGATAGAACGCGATACCTAAGACCATCAACAAAAGAACTGCCAAAAGGACGATCGAAAAGAGCGATGACCGGTCTTTCTTTTTCTCTTCGCTCACCAATGGATGGTCCGATAGGTCCAATAGTGCCTCACCCATGGCCTTGACGGAGGAGCTCCCGGATATCGTCCGGTAACCCTCCTTCGATATCTTCCAGGTGAAATTTCCATAGAACACCTCAAGCGAGAACGAGCCGTTGGCACCGGTCGTTGTTGAATATGACTGCCCGTTCGATGCTGTTATCTTCACATTGGCCCCTATGACCGGTTTCCCATTCGGATCAAATACGTTTCCTATTACTATACCGGTGTCAACTACTGTGATCACAATTACATCCTTCCCGGAATTATCGTACGCATCATAAACAGTCAGTTCGACCTCGTATGTTCCTGCCTTGTCGAACATGAACTGAACATATCCCCCCTCAAGTGTTGTATCTGCCCCATCATAGTTGAACTTCCAAGAATATCGAAGGATACCTACATTGTCCGTGGACAAAGAACCATCGAATATGACCTCGGATCCTATCGCTACCCTCTGGTCAAATCCTGCGTTTGCCACAGGCGAGGTGATATCTCGAACTGTAACATTCACTGTTGCAGTTGCCCAGTTCCCTGCCGCATCAGTGACGTTCAGAGTGACTATGAAAATCCCGGGATCGTTGAACAGATATTCCGGTGTTGGTCCGTACAGGGTTATCGATCTCCCGTCCATGAAGGTCCAGGTGAAATTCACGATTCCGACGTTGTCGCTGCTGAGGGTCCCATCGAACGTAACGGTCGTTCCTTCATATACGGTCAGGTCGGACCCTGCATTCGCTATCGGTACAGCGATATCTTTGACAGT
>JBFYMY010000059.1:0-10625 GCA_041304645.1 Thermoplasmatales archaeon | reverse complement strand
GTGTCCCGTCCAGGTCGGTGGCATTGAACGAGAGGGTCGCTCCAGCGTCAAAAGCTACCGTGATGTTTCCCGGGGCCGGGTCAAAGGAGTAGATGAAAGGCCTGTCGGTATCGTTCACATGAACGGTCCAGGCCTTGATGGTCGTTCCATCCGGTCCTTTACCGTCCGAAACGTTCAGGACGAGATGGAAGGGAGACCCTGCCGAGGAGTTTGGCCCTAGGTGGTCCGCAGAGAAGGCAAAGGCCTGACCATGGACGGGAAGACCAAGGCCGTTAAGTTCCCAATTGAAGGCCAAGGGGTCATTGTCGGGGTCGTAGGCCTCCACCCGGAAATATTGAACATCACCTTCGGACATCCAGAGCCGGTCTGACAGGGGTGTGATGTTCGTCAGTGCTGGCGGTCTATTGACATCTTGGACGGTCACGTTCCATCTTACCGAACGCATCTCGCCATCGTAGGTCTGACCCTCTCTCAACGTGTAGATAATAACGTACGGTTCGGTCCTGGAAGAAAGGTCCCCTGAATAATTGGTTGTGAAGTTGATGCTATTGGAGAAAGAGATGGTCCTGCCATCGAGTGTCCAGTTCCCGCTCAGCTCCTCTTCCCCTCTCCGAGCAAAGGCCGAGAGGACGGTCCGACCGCCTTCGGCCATCTGAACGTTTCCCGGAGGCGGGTCGATGGTCCATGATAGGGGTGTCCTCTCCAGCACGGAGAACCCCTTTCTGATCTCATTGTTGCTCTCGTTGGTCTCGGGAACGGTGTCATCGGGGTCCACGATCAGAGAGAGGTTGTAGGCTCCTGGTCGATTGACCGTGAATCCGACGGAAAGCTCAATGACCTCCCCGGCTGGCACGGACAGGTCGGAGCGGTCCATTAGGACCAGTCCCTGCTCCTTGAGGACCAATCTGACCGAAAGGTCCTTGACAGCGTAGTTGGAGGGGTTCCTTACGCGGGCCAGGGCCGTGAAGGTGTCATCTACGGTCCCTTCGCCATCATGGACCATCTCTAGTGAGGTCCCATCCAATTCCACATCGGTCGCCCAGGTCGTGACGGTGGCGACGGCCATGGCATCGAGGAGCCCCACGACGGCAAGGACCCCGAACGAACCGTGGTCCACGGATGTGAGGGTGTCGTCTGGATAGGACGGTGCGATCAGCGCGGCATCGAAATCCCTGTCACCGAGCACGAGCGGTACGAAGGCCGCCATGTTGCCGTCCGGGAAGAAGATGGTCACGGCCGTATTGCTCACACTGGTCCTGCCGCTCACGGTGAAAGCGGACCCTGCACGGACAGGTTGATATGAAGTGATCTTGAAGCTTACGCCCACTGGAGATGTATGTCTTACATAGCTCTTCAGCTCCAGAGGGACGACGAGGAGGGTCCCGTCAAGGTCGAGCTCGTATGACCTTTTAACGGAGTTCCCGACCGTGGAGTTGTAAAAGAGCGCCCTCTTGCCGTCAATGCTTATGGGAAGCACCGTGAAGGTCCCCGCTGGAACGGTCATCTGTTCCGGGGTCCCCAGTGAGTTCGTGCCGTTCATGTACAGGAGGTCACCTGAGGCTCCGAAAGGTAATCTGGCGGAGACGTTGGTCCACCAGGTATCCCCTTGGACCAATGGGAAATCGTATTCTTCAAGGGGCGGGGAGAACTCGTATCCGAAAGGGTAGTTGCCGTTCAAAGAGGGGATGGACCCGCTGATGGAAGCATTGAGCACGGTCCTGTATAGGGAAAGGTCCTGGACCTTGCTCCAGGTGTAGCCCTCAAGCTCTATGTAGATATCTAGGTCGAGTATGAACGGGATGTGAAGATGCCCTGAGATATTGCCAGTAATGTTGGTGATATGTACGGGGGCCATGTCCAGGAAGGGGTCCAGGACGATCTGGACCACGCTCATATTCAGCCACCCTGAGAACGGGACGGGGAACCCCATGAGATCGAATTCGAACTCGGTTGTGTAGTTCCAGGAGTCAGATGCCATATGGACCGGGGCATCGACCCCGCTGGCAATATCAAGTACAGGGTCCGGTCGCCTTGGTTCCGGTCTCAGGCTGACGTGATCCGTTCGAGGGAACATCAAAAGTAGTGCCAGGACCACAATGGCGGCTGCCGAGGTCAGACTATGGACGTGAGCTCCAGACCTATCCTTCATGACCTCGTGAACCACCCTGCCGCCTAAAAGGGTTTCCCCGAAGCTGCGCAAGGTAAACAGCTAGGAGCAGGACAAGGCCTGAGATCCCCTGGACCAGGGAAAGCCTGTCTCCCAGCATAATATATCCGAAGACATAGGAGAAGACCGGGAGCAGGAATACATAGAAGGTGATCCTAGAAAGCTCATCGCTGCGGATGACCCTGTACCAGACCACCGAGGTAGCCGCGTAGATGCAGACAGAGAGATAGATGAGTGATAGCAGGGCTGGAAGTCCCGCATCGAACGTGACCAGTGGGTCCTCGGTCCCTACCGCCCAGAAGAGGACGGCGATAGGTAGGAGCAGGATGGTCCCAAGGAACCCGTTAATGGCTATCACCGAGATGGGTTCGGCCCCTTCGTTCAGTGCCTTTTTTAGGAAGAGGCCGGAGAACGAATAGCACAGGGCTGTGAGCAGGTTCAGCAATGCGCCCACCGTCTCGTCCGAACCCAGGTCGAAACCGCCCTGGTTGTAGGCGGTCAAGACCGCGGTGGCCGGTATGGCGATGGCCAGCCCAACGACCTTCCAGGCCGTGAGCCTTTCCTTCAGCACCACCCAGGCAAGGGTTATGGTGAACACCGGGGATACGCTCTGAAGGAGCGATGCAAGGCTGGAGGTCGATGAGGGGTCCATCATGGTCATGCCTATGTTCTGGAAGATGTTGGGTAGGACGGTGCCGAAGACCGCTGTACCGAAAAAGAGCAGGGCGAACCTCTTCTTCTTCAACCCTGCGAACAGTAAGTATCTCGAGCGGAGGTACCTTCCATCGCCCTTGAGGACGGCCAAGATGAGGAAGAGGCACAACATGAACAGGAAGGCTAAAAAGGACCTGAGGAGGCCTAGGGTCAAAGGCGGTATGTCATCAAGGGCCACGACCAGTGCCCAGAAGCTGGTCGAATATACCACCATCGTAAGGACCGCAAGGAGGGCCATCCGGTCCTTATTCTCAGGTCTGTGGCATAACAGCTGCGACCACCTACCGGTCTGCACCGTCCAACGGGGAGGTCCATATTAACCGTTGCAGTTATGGCGTCTTCGCGGACCCGACCGAAAGGGTTTAATCGATAACTGGGCATCTTCGAGAAATGTCTGGAAAAGGAAGCGGGATGCCGTTATGACCGAAATGAGAAGGATCTCCACAGGGGTTCAGGGGCTCGATACGATGCTCAAGGGCGGGCTCATAGCTGGTAGGCCCTATACGGTCATAGGAGGTCCGGGCTCCGGGAAATCCATATTGGCCTGGCAGTTCCTGCTCGAAGGCCACAGGAACGGTGAGGCGGCGCTCTACATCACCCTGGACGAGCCTTACTACGAGATAAGGGCCAATATGGAGGCCATAGGGCTCTTCGACCCTGGTATCAAGATAATGGACCTCTCCCCGGAGGATATGGCCCATAGAGGGGATTCATCGTTCTCGGTCTATCTCGGGTCCGAACTGCCCAAGCAGCTGGCAAGGCTCTCCCCGGAGAGGGTCGTGCTGGATTCTACGACCTCTGTAAAGGTCCTTGAGAAGGACCCGCTCGCAGCCAGGAGGGCCATCCTCTCCCTGATGAAGCTCCTTTCCGAGCGGAAGGAGAAGGGCGGTGGGATAGACCAGATAACTTCCCTCCTCATCTCGGAGATGGAGGGCGGCGACCATCCCATGGAGACCTACCTCTCCCGTGGGGTGATAAGGCTCCACAGCTCCATGGTCAGGGGCAGCAGGGTCAGGGCCGTCGAGATAGAGAAGATGAGGGGAACGGATTTCGATGAGCAGATGAGACCCATACGTATAGGAAAGGGTGGCGTCCAGGTAGCTGATAAGGATACGCTCATTAATTTCCCTTGAGGAGCCTAAAGGATGACGGGACCGGGCAGGCCAGGCATTGGGGGGAGAGGGAGTTCTACCGCGGTCCGGGCCCGCCATCATAGGTTCGGTCCAGTGAGGTATATATGGCGTCAGGTCTGGGGCGAGAGGGGCAGGAACCTCCTTACGTTCATGTCGCTTGCCATCGTCTCCATAGTGCTCACCCTTTTCATGGCCGTGGATGCGGGATTGAACGACCATTTCAGGGACGATGTCGGGATACCGAATGAAGAGAACAAGGAGCTCTTCGAGGTGAAGGAGGTCATAGGCAGCTGGAGCTCTTTCATGCTCTTCCTCTGCGCCTCATTGATGGTACTGTCAACGGCCAATGCATCTTCCATGGACATCCTTGAGAGGAGGTTCGAGCTATCTGCTCTGAGGGCGATAGGAACCCGGCTCCATCAGGTATTGGTCCTCCTGCTATCTCCCCTGATGTTGGTCGTCATCTCAGGTCTGGTCGTGGGGCCTATATTGGTGACCGCCACCATCACTGTCATGGGGAGCGACCCAAGGCTCCCCTTGGGCCCGGACCTTGGTGTCCCGTTGTCGGTCCACCTTGATACGTTCATCTTCGTGATGGCCGTAGGGACCCTGGCGGCCGCGGTAGGGACGGCCCCGTCATTGATCTCCGTCCTTGGCAGGTCACCGCTGGAGGTGTTAAGGGATGCCCCGTGAGCCGTTCATAGTCCTTGAGGATGTCTCCAAAGGGTACAAGGTGGGCGGACAGTCTGTACATGCCCTGGACCACCTCACGGTAACCCTGGATAAAGGGGACATGTGCGCATTGATGGGCCCCTCTGGCGCAGGGAAGACCACGCTTTTGAACATGATAGGGGGACTTGACGTCCCGGACAGCGGGAAGGTCATGGTCGGGGGCATCGATCTGTCCAGATTGAACGAGATGCAGAGGGCATCGTTCAGGAAGAGGAACGTGGGGTTCATATTCCAGTTCTACAACCTGATCCCATCCCTCACCGCTTATGAGAACGTCCTGGTCCCGGTGATGTTCGAGAGGGACCAGAAGCGCGGTAGGGCGGAGGACCTCCTCGACAGGATGGGTCTCTCAAGGAGGATGGACCACCTCCCAATGGAACTTTCGGGCGGTGAGAGACAGAGGGTAGCAATAGCAAGGGCGCTGATGAACGACCCTCCGCTGATACTCGCTGACGAGCCTACCGGGAACATAGACTCCGAGACGGCAAGGGAGATAGTCTCCCTTTTCCGACAGCTCAACGACGAGGGTAAGACGCTGATAATGGCGACACATGACAGGATGATGGCCGGCAAGGCACGGTCGATGCTGCGCATGAGGGATGGTCGGTTATCGGGCGGAAAGACCTCGACCAGGTCCGGTACAGTTCATCTTGCATCCTCGAAATACCAAGACGCCCAATAGGAGTGATGTCAGGTGACGGAAAGGCCCAAGACCTTCACGACCGCAACCTACGGCCTCTCGCACATGAAACATAACATGATGCGTACGATGACGGTCATGGTCACCTTGACGTTGACGATGGGATTTTTCATCCTGTCGCTCTCCCTTTTCTTCGGTCTCACATCCCAGGTGGACCCGGATTCCGAGAGGAGGGGCTTGCTCGAAGGCAGGGTCCCGACATCCACGGACCTCTTCCAGGACATGAGGATAGACCGCGATATGTCGGAAGGGTCCCGGCAGGCCCTGGTCGAGCTCCTGCTCTTCACCACGGTCCTCGTCTGCGCCGTCTCCTTTTTCATAATATACAATACCATGGCCGTCTCCGTCAGGGAGAGACGGAGGGAGATAGGCATCCTCAGGGCTCTCGGTCTCTCCAGCTGGGAGGTCACCAAGCTCTTCCTTGCTGAGGGGGGTTTCATAGGACTGGTCTCGTGGATAAGCGCCCTATTCCTTGGCATGCCGTTGATCCTGAACCTGTCCGTCTACCTCCTGGAGAGGGGCGATACGGCCTTCTTCTTCGTGGCTCCAGCCATACCTCCCCAGCTTCTAGTTCTGTCCTTCCTGTTCAGCATAGGGCTCTGCCTTGCCTCCACTTACCTTGCGGCAAGGACAAGGATAGGTTCCTCTCCCGTGAAGCTGATGCGCAGCCAGGAGTGATATCGGACCGGGCCGCAGAACGTTTTACCCATCGGACTATGATTAAATATCACATAGTTGCTGGAAGTCCCATGGCAAGGCCCGAAGAGATAAGGACCGCCCTCGAGACCTCGCTAGACGATGAGGAGGCGAGGAGGGAGACCGCCATAGGCAGTTCCAGGACCGTGGTCCGCGACTGCAGGCGTGCCATATCTCAGATGGTCCGAACGGAGCGACCATGTGATGGACAGGAGCTCTTGGGGATAGCCGGGCCTATCCTCGATCTGGTCAGCCGACCTGAGGTGATAGAGACTGCTATCCTGGAGGACCCACTGACCGAGATAGCCGAGGCCATTGTACTTTCCAGGGTCCTTGAAGGAGGGGACCTCCCATTGCCATCGGAGACCGGGATACCCGAAAGGGCATACGCCCTGGGGCTCTGCGATGCGGTAGGGGAGATGAGGAGGGTCGTTTTGAACCGTCTGCTCCGAGGTGAGCTGGATAAGGCCATGGAGATGTACGGGTCCATGAAGGAGCTCTTCAGCATGGTCGACGGTCTCACCTATCCTTCGGGGATGATACAGCTGAAAAGGAAACAGGATGTCGTGAGGGGGCTGCTTGACAGGACGGCCGGCGAACTGGCCATCTCAATGGCCTCTAAGAGGGGGACTTCGCTGTCAGGGGAGTTGGAACAATGACGTCCGAACCTGATGAAGAGGCCGACCCTGTGGTGAACAAGGACCTTGATGTGAAGAAGGGGGCCAAGCTAGAGGATATTGTGGACTATTTTTCGGGCAAAGGGACCCCGCACCCCATCTCCGAGGGAGTGGCCTCGGTCCGGCACCTTATGCTGGAGAGCGGGTTCGACGAGCTGCTCACCTCCCACTTCATAGGGGGCAAGGACGCAAAAGAGCTCCTGGGCAAGCTCCATATATCGTTCAGGGACGCTTTGTTCTACATCTACACCACAAGGATGGTGCCCATAGCCCCGACGAGAGAAGTCGAGGTTCAGATAGCAAGAAGGTTCCCCAATGTGGACCTTGCCCAGCTCTGGAACATCCTGGACGATATTGACGGAACGGTCAGCGGCGAGGACCTCATGGTATCTCTGAAACACGACCTTGGCCTATCCATCGATGAGGCATTGGACCTTATGAACATGATCCCTGAGCTGGCGTCTAGCGGCCTTCAGGCAACGGGTCTGACCCTCAGGGCATTCATGCCCATCTCATGGCTGTCCACCATAGAGGCCGTTTACGATGAGAAAGCCCTCCCGATGAGGTTGTTCACCGTGGGTACGATGTTTCGGAGGGAACCCGTTCAGGACAGGACCCATATGAGGACCTATAACGTTCTGTCCATTGCGGTTTTCGACAAGGACTTCACAATGGATAAGGGTATCACCGTCCTGAAAAGGCTGCTCTCGTCGATAGAGATAGAGGACACATCCTTCATCGAGAAGACCTATTCATATCCCTTCTTCGAGAAGGGTACGGAGTACGAGGTCTTCGTCGACGGTCTAGAGATAGGGACATGCGGAATGATATCCTCGGACGTCCTGACCAGCATGAACGTGAACGCGAACCTGTTCCTAGCCGACCTGGGGATCGAACGGATCCTGATGCATCAAAAGGGGTATCCAGATATCAGGGAGCTCTTCTACCCGCAGTTCTTCTCAGCTTGGAACATCTCGGATACGGACCTAGCCTCCTCCATCAGGTACACCCACAGGCCTCAGACGCCCGCCGGTAGGGATATTGCCAGGTCCATCGTGTCAGCGCTGAAGGGCATGTGGGGAAAGGAAGTGAGCGGCCCTATGGTCGTTTGGAAGGGGGAACTGGTCACCAATGGTGATAGCGAAAAGCTGGTCTCGGAAGGGTCCGCCGTTCCTGAAGGTAGCAAGGCCATCAAGGCCGAGCTCCTGCTCGAGGAAGCCAAGGAGGGTATGGGCCTGTTCGGCCCAGGTGCCTTCGATCAGGTCTGGGTCAAGGCTGGTAACATAATGGGCATCCCACCTACCCTTGCCAAGGAGATCAGGTCCGAAGGCGGGCACAGGACGGGTAAGAGCTATCTGAAGGCCTTCGCCAACTACGCAGGATGGAAAGTGGAGCGTTCGTTCTCCAGGGGCAGTACGTCAAAGAGCTTCGAGATGGTCCGAAGGCTCGAGGACATCAACATGCATCTCACTTCGAAGGCACAGAACTATGTCCTGAGCAGGTCCAGGAAGGTGGATGTCAAAGGGCCCGTCTTCCTCAGGTTCAGGTTCGTTCTGGGTTCCCAGGCACGACCTATCGCTGATTGAGGTTGTTTCACCTATCTCCCTCTGCGCTCCTTATATGTTCAGGCCCTGTCAGTGGACATCCTAACGGTGAACCGCTCATGAACAGCCCCAGAAGGCAGTGGAGGTACGCCTGCGAGGACATCGGTCTGGCGGACAGGATCTCAAGGGAGCTCGATATCCCTATGATCGTATCCCGGCTCCTCGTGGCCAGGGGGATGCGGGATTCTGCTTCGGTACATGAATACCTCCACCCGAACCTGAGACAGCTTCACGACCCGTTCCTCATGGACGGGATGGAGAGGGCTGTGAGGAGGGTCCAGGAGGCGATGGATGGGAATGAGGTCGTGGGCATCCACGGAGATTACGATACAGACGGAATAACGGCAACTGCCCTCCTGCTTACCGCCCTTGGCGAGAGGATGGGCAGGCAGAGGATGATGTACAAGCTGCCATCGAGGTACGACGAGGGCTACGGTATATCAGAGGACTCGGTCAGGGCCATGGCGCAGAACGGTACGACCCTCCTCATTTCGGTGGACTGCGGGGTGCAGGCGCTTGAGGCCGTGGACCTGGCCCGTACATTGGGAATGGACGTGATAGTGACCGACCACCACGAGATGGGACCAGAACTTCCCAGGGCCCTTTCGGTCCTGGACCCCAAGGTCAAGGGCTCCGGGTATCCGTTCACGGGGCTCTCCGGGGTAGGGGTGGCATTCAAGCTGGTCCATGCGCTGAGGTTGAGGGATGTCCTGCAAGGGGACATAAGGGACCACCTGCATCTGGTGGCATTGGGCACGATAGCCGATCTCGTCCCTCTCACGGACGAGAACCGCCCTATGGTCCGGGAGGGTCTCGAGGTTCTGAGCGCTACTGGCTCACCGGGGATACTTGCCCTCATGAGGGAGACCGGTCTTGACCCTGGCAGGGGCATATCCTCCACCGATGTATCGCACCGCCTTGCCCCAAGGCTCAATGCGGCAGGGAGGCTCGGGAACCCGGAGATGGCATTGGAGCTCATCCTTACGAATGACAGGACCGATGCTGAGGTCTTCTCCCGGGAGCTAAGCTCACTGAACTTCAGGAGGCAGGCCATAGCTGCCAAGGTGATGGAGGAGGCGCTGGAGATGGCCCGTAATACGGGTGCATTGGGAAGACCATCCGTCGTCGTGGCCAAGGATGGTTGGAACCCAGGGGTACTTGGGATAGCGGCCAGCAGGATGCTGGAAGAGACCGGTAAGCCCTCCGTCGTCCTGACGATGGAGGGCGGGATCGCACGTGGTTCCGCCAGGGCCCCATCGGGCTTCGACCTGCTCGCAGCCTTGGAGCGATGCAAAGGCTCTCTGGACAGATGGGGCGGTCACGATAAGGCAGCGGGATTGACGCTGGGGGTCGGGTCCATCACCACGTTCAATGACAGCCTGGACGCATTCATATCGGAGAGGTATCCGAACGGCCTTCCCCCTCCGGCCATAGATATAGACCTCGACCTGGCCCCATCAGAGCTCGATCTGAGATCCATCCTCTCGCTGGAAATGCTCCAGCCCACGGGGCTCGGGAACCCGCCCTCCTCCATAAGCGTCAGGGATGCTTTGATAGGGCCCCGTGTCCAGGCAGTGGGAGGGGGTAAGCACCTCAAGTTCGATATCGTTGGCGGGGACGGGCGCATAAACTGCATCTGGTTCAATTCCGGTCATCTGTCTGGGAGCATATCCTCGGGCTCGACGATAAGCGTTTGCGGTTGTCCCGATATCAACAGGTGGGGGGGGAACGAAGAGGTCCAGATAAGGGTCATGGACATACGGGGTCTGGACATCGATCGCCTCTGACCGATGAACAAGAGGAAGGGTTAAGTAGGCTCGCTGTCAATGGCGATGCTGACCGGCCAGGATTACTAAGGAACGTACCGGACCTACCTCTTGAAGGTCTTCCTGGAGGGCGGTGGAACGATGAAGCATGTAAAGGTATTAGGATTTGACCTTGACGGAACATTGGTCAAGATGAAATTGGATTTCAGGACCATACGGAAAGAGCTCGGCATCCCTGAGGGGGACATACTCTCCTACATCTCATCACTGCCCAGGTCGCAGGGTGAAAAACTCCTCAGGGCGGTGGAGAAACGTGAGATGGAGGCCGCTGAGAGGGCGGAGATGATGGAAGGCGCACAGGAGCTGCTGGCCCATTGCCGGTCCATGGACATCCGGGTCGTCGTCATCACCAGGAACTCGGAGAAGGCCAGTAAAA
>JBFYMY010000058.1:0-7426 GCA_041304645.1 Thermoplasmatales archaeon | reverse complement strand
TCACCGCTGTTGCGGCTTCGACGGAGTCATTGGAGGACCTCTATGAGAAATATCAGGACGGCGATGCGGTGCCAAAGGGGATCGACATCCCTTCCTATTCGGACCCACGCATGGGGGTGGCCTCCACCATGTTGGTGCTGGGGACGAGGGAAAAGGTCATAAGCTACGACCCGCTGGAAACCATCGATGTTCCCGTAAGTGGCCCCAACCTCACCTTCACCGTCAAGGACACGTTCATAAGGACGATCAAGGTCAAGCAGAACACATACATGGAAAGGAGCGTGACCGTTAGTAACGTGGGAGGCACCGACGCGACCGTCCACCTCAGCATCTACTACAACCCTCTTCAGTACACACCGGTCTATATGGAGCCAATTGGTCCCCCTAACGAGAGGATCGGGGCAGGACAGTCCAGGGAATGGATGTTCATCCTCAATACGGGACAATACCCTTTCAACAAGGGGGTCAACGTAATCGTTCTCGCCGACAACGGAAGTGGGCCTTCGAACGTCACCATGCTGGAGATAGAATACCATACAAGGTCAAAGAGCGACAACGAGAAGCTCGGAAGACAGTACTACGACATGCTGTGGGGCGGAGGGATAAGGTACGAGAGGTTCCTTTGGCTGGTACTCTTCATGGCCATATCCGGAGCCGCTCTGATATCGGATGACATCAAGAACAATTCCATAGCGCTATACCTGTCAAGGCCCCTTTCATGGGTCGATTACATCTTAGGGAAATCCGCCGGGCTGTTCATCGCCCTCATACCCATATCCCTCCTGCCGGCCGTCCTCCTCTATATAACCGGCATCGCCTTCTCCAACAGGGACCTTGGAGAGGTCATTGATACCTTATGGCTCCTTGGGTCCATCATATTATCCTACCTCATCACCCTCTTCTTGATGGTATCCGTTTCCGTGGCACTTTCCTCCGTTTCGAAGAAATGGATATATGCAGGTGTCGGGACCTTCTCTCTCTTCCTGTTCTCTTCCATCATATCGACCATCCTGAGGGCCATCTTCGACCAGGACTGGCTCAAGCTCATCGATCTCAGGCTGCTCATGAAATTGATGTACAGGCCCCTGTTCGCGATACCCTACGACCCCGGCGGCATAGGTTTCGAGTGGTACGTAACCGTTCTGGTGATGGCAGGCATCGTGCTGGCTTGTGCGGCCACTGTGGTCTTCAGGTTCCACAACAAAGAGGTGGCTAGATGAGGCAGCCCATCATCAAGGTCCAGATGGTCTCCAAGTTCTACGGCAGGGTGATGGGGCTCAATGATATCACCGTGGACTTCGGACCCGGAACGACCGGGCTCTTGGGACCCAACGGGGCCGGTAAATCGACCCTCATCAAGCTGATGACGGGGCAGATAAGACCATCCAAGGGGAAGGTCGAGGTCCTCAGCGAACGTCCATGGGACAACCCCTCGTTGAACGCTAGGTTCGGCTACTGCCCCGAGCAGGATGCCTTCTTCAAGGGAATGACGGGGCTCAGGTTCGTTTCCTTCACGGCCAGGCTCATGGGATATCCTCAGACCAAGGCAAGGACGATGGCCAAGGAGGCCATAGAGAAGGTAGGGATGACCGCGGCCATGGACCGGGACGTTCAAGGCTACTCCAAGGGTATGAGACAGAGGATAAAGCTCGCTCAGAGCCTTGTCCATGACCCGGAGCTCCTCATTCTCGATGAGCCCATGTCCGGGACGGACCCTATGGGCAGGGTCCGTATGATGGAGGTCCTGAGCGACCTGGAGAAAGAGGGGAAGCACATAGTCGTCTCATCCCATATACTCCATGAGATAGAGAGGATGACCGAGAGCATAATCCTTATTGACAAGGGCAAGCTCGTTGCGAGCGGTAACATGCATGATATAAGGGACTCCCTTGACAGGTTCCCCCTTACCGTGAGGATAATAACGGATGAGAGGTCACGCTTGGCCAAGCTCCTGATGGATGCGACCCCCATGAGCTCGATCACATTCGGAGAGCAGGGGAACGAACTGCTCGTCAGGACGCCGACCCCCGACCTTTTCTACTCCGCGTTCCAGGACTGCCTGGTCGAGAACAAGGTCAAGGTGACGGCCATAGACAGCCCCGACGACAACTTGAACGCCATATTCGAATACCTGGTGGGGTGACATGGGAAATAAGCCTCCAACCGGACCCGCAGGGGCCTTCAACAGGGCCTCGACCCTTATAGAGGAGACGTTCAGGTCGGTCCTTTTGAACAAGGGTGTGATAGTAACGCTCCTTGTCCTCTTCATACCCGCCTTCATAGCCATCTATACGCTCATTGACCCGCCCGTGAGCTCTAAGGATTGGCCCGAACTCTTTGCTCTGCTAGGCATCCTTGTCTTCGTACAGTTCTTCCTGCTCATATTCCCGCTCATCTACGGGACCTATGCGCTCAACGAGGATATGGAACGGCGTACGATGACCTATCTGGTCACCAGGGGCAACCTCAGGATGGAGGTGTTCCTTTACCGGTACATAGGGACCTTATTGGCCTTGATACCCCTGTTCACCATCCCCATTGTGACGACCTTCCTTGTGCTCGGCGCCCATTCTAGCATTGACAGGATGGTCGAGAACCTGGACCTCCTCCTTGACCTGCTGCTTGCGGTTTATATGGGCACCATGGTCTATACAGCCCTGTTCTGTCTCTTCGGCATAGCTTTCAAGAGACCTCTCGTCGTCGGCCTCCTCTTTGCCTTCTTCTGGGAGCTGGTCATGGCCTTCATACCGCTCCGGATAAGGGAGTTCACCATCATGTACTACGTCAGGTCCATGCTCCTGTCCAGGGACGATATCTGGTCATCCATGGTCGCCGTTCCGAGATCGGCGACCTACGGGGGCTCCATATTCCTGCTCCTCTTCCTTACCGGGGTGTTCGTTCTCATAGGCTGCGTTGTCACGCATAGGAAAGAGCTTCTCTAGAGGAACTCAACACCAATATATATTGGTCAGAGCATCCATGGCTATGGACATAGACATAGACAAGGTGAAGTTCGTTTCAGAGACCTCCATGACCATTAGGGGTTCAAGGAGGAGGACGACCGTGCCCAAGGGCATCGTCGATGAATTGGAACTGTCCAATGGGTCTAAGCTCAGATGGATCCTGTTCGATGACGGAAGCATCCTTCTAAGGAAGGTAAAGGGATGATATCAACGGTCGATGGGTTCCATGTGACAAAAACGTTTACTTTATATCAATATGTATTGAAGCCAATTAGTATTGGTTTGAAACCAATATAATATACCGAGAGGTCGTTGATGGGGCCATGCAGAGCCCATGGTCCATTCTGGTCATTGGGTCGGTTCTGACCGTTTCCCTCCTCTCCGGTTGTCTGGACATCGGAGGGAACGATGACGATAGGACCATAACGCTCTACGGTTTCAGCGTAAAGGGCGAGGTCATGGAGAAGAAGGTCTATCCGGCCTTCAAGAGCTACTGGAAGGAGCGGACCGGGGATGATGTAAGGTTCGTTTCCCAGTTCGCCGGTTCGGGCAAGGTGACCAACGAGGTCATTGCAGGGGCCGAGGCGGAGGTCATGGTCCTGTCCACAGAATGGGATGTCATCCAGCTGAAGAAGGCGGGTCTTACAGATATGGAGCTCTCATCGCTGCCCTGGAACGGGACCCTATCGACCAGCCCATGGGTCATACTCACAAGGAAAGGGAATCCCAAGGGCATAGAGGACTTCAGGGACCTGGGGAAGAAGGGATTAGAGCTGGTCCATGCCGACCCGCTCACTTCCGGAGGCGCATGCTGGTCCGTCTTTGCCATCTACGGGTCTGAGCTGAGGCGGACGGCAGCGGTCGAAGGAAGGCCAAATGGAACAAAAGCGGAGGCATTGCTTCGAAGCGTCATGGGCAACGTCATCAGCTGGCAGTCCTCCGCCAGGGCCGCCCTCTCCCAGTTCGTCCTGGGTTATGGTGATGCCCTCATCACATACGAGAACGAGGCGCTCCTTGCACTTGACCAGGGCAACGACCTTGAGATCGTCTATCCCAGTTCCACCATACTCTCAGAGCACAAGGTAACCATCATTGACGAACATGTGGGTGATTCTGAAAGGGTGATGATAGAGGCCTTTGTCGATTTCCTCTTCACCTCCGAGGTCCAATCGTACATGATCGAATACGATTTCAGGTCCATGGACGAAGGTCTGAACTCGGGTTCCGTTCCCATTGACGATCCATTCCTGGTCGAATATCTGGGCGGATGGGAGAAAGCCCATCCCGAGCTGATATCCGGCCTATTCAGGGATATCAGGGGTTGATGAAATGGGCTACCGCAAGGACCGAGCGCCCATATCCGCAACAAGGTTGGCGGCGGTATCGCTCGGGCTCTTCCTCTTCCTGGTCATTATAATACTGCCAATAAGCTCCCTTTTCAGATATGCTTTCAAGGATGGCATCATGGACTTCTTCCGTGCGGTCGTGACAGATCAGGCACTGACAGCCCTCGGCAACTCCCTGCTGATAGCCACCATCGCGACCATAATAAATCTCATCACGGGCACCCTGATGGCCTTTGCTCTTGTAAGGTACAGGTTCCCGGGGTCCTTCATCATAAAGGCCCTTGTGGACCTGCCCATAGCGATCCCAGCATCCGTCGTGGGATTGTCACTTCTGATGCTCTACAACCCATCGAGCCTCTTTGGGGGCTTCCTCAGGGACAACGGGATACAGCTCATAGGGCAGTACCCGGGGGTGCTCCTTGGGCACTTGTTCGTAACATTTCCGTTCATGGTGAGGTCGGTCTCTGTGGCCGTAGAGAAGCTCGATAGGGAGCAGGAGGATGCTGCCAAGGTACTTGGGGCGGGTGGGGTCTCCATATTCTTCAGGGTGACCCTTCCATCCATCCGGAGCGGTCTCATGGCCGGGTCGGCCCTGACGTTCACAAGGTCCCTGGGCGAGTTCGGAGCGACGCTCTTCGTGGCGGCCGGGATGCTATCGACAGGTCCGACACATATCTACAGGATGACGGAAGGCCTTCTGGACTTCCAGGCTGCCGCATCCATTGCAGTGGTCCTGCTCCTCATACCGTTCGTTCTGCTCTTGATCATGGACCGCCTGGTCAAGGGATTGGAGGTGCCTGGATGAGCGGGGACCTGCGGCTCAATTCCCTTAGAAGGTCCTACGGGCCCACAACGGTTCTGGCCGGACTGGACCTTGAGGTCTCATCTGGCAGCATCATGGCCGTCCTGGGTCCCTCTGGATGCGGGAAGACCACCATGCTCAAGGTCATAACCGGGTTGATACCCCAGGATTCCGGGTCGGTTACGCTCGGTGGTAGGTGCCTTGACGGCCTCCCCACCAGAAAGAGAGGCATAGGTATGGTCTTCCAGCACTTCTCCCTATTCCCTCATATGAGCGTCCGATCGAACATAGAGTTCGGTCTGAGGATGAAGGGGGCGAGCTCCTCCGTCAGGGGGGATAGGACCCGGAGGATGCTCGAGCTGATGGGCATCACGGAACTGGAAGAGAGGAGGCCTTCTGCCCTTTCAGGGGGCCAGAAGCAGAGGGTCGCCATAGCCAGGGCCCTTGCCCCCGAGCCGGGGGTCCTCCTGCTCGACGAACCGTTCGCTTCCGTTGACCATGAGACCAGAAGGAGGCTGAGGAAGGAGCTCAAGAAGCTCCAAAAGGAGCTGGGCACCACCATGGTCTTCGTAACGCATGACCAGGAAGAGGCCTTCGAGGTCGGTTACCTGACCGCCGTCATGAACAACGGCAGGATAGAACAGGTGGGGCGCCCTAGGGACCTCTACGAGGACCCGAAAACCCCATTCATCCAGATGTTCGTGGGCAAGGCGAACGTGATGAATGACCCTTCGGGGAATGGGGGACGTATCATATTCAGACCCGAATCGGTCACCCTTGAGAGGGTGGAAAGGGACGCCACCCCAGAGGGGACCGTTGGCACGTTCGCCAATTACATTTATCTCGGACCCTACATAGAATGCACCGTGGACCTTGAGACCGGCGAGACCATATCGGCCTTGATACCCCGGTCCGAGTTCATGGACAAGGGATTAAGGAGGGGCGATAGGGTCAGGGTACATATCAAGGAATCCAGACCTTACATTTGACCCCATGGCGACCTGAGGAGGACGATGAAACCCTCTGTGCGGCCATCCGCTCCAGGTATGGGCGATGACCGGACCTCTATGTCCCTGCTCTTACCATTTTTGTCCATTATCGTATAGACCAGTCCCTCGCTGGGGGTTGGTTCAGAACTATCCATGGCTGCCGTGGCCCTATCTATGTCATCGGGAACAAGAAGGGACATACCGTCGGTTCCTATCAGCTCCTCCCGTTTCGATGCGCCCAAAAGCCTAACAGCAGCATCGTTGATATCCGCTATCCTGCTCTTATTGTCGGTTATTACCATAGGTTCATTGGAGAACTGGAACGCTCGCGATAGCCTTATGAGCTCACGCTCCGCGTTCTTCCTCCGGGATATGTCCCTTGTGGCCCCTACGAAACGGACGGAAACACCTCCCTTCTCACGATGGACCGCAATGCTCATCTCGGTCCAGACCCTTGTCCCGTCCTTCCTGACGGATTCGAGCTCCAGAAGGACCGGATGCTCCGCCTCCGATCCTTTGGACCTTCGCCTGCTGAGCATGGCGCCTACGGAGGACCTGAGGTTCTGATAGGACCTTTCGGTCAGGACCTTCTCGATGCTCTCGCCACTCAGTTCTTCGGGTCCGTAGCCCAGGACCTTTTCCACAGACGAGCTGAGGAAGATGAACCTGAGCTCATTGTCAGCCATCCAGATTATGTCCCTGAGCGTCTCGTCGAGGACCCTTGTCCTGGAGGCGGTCCTTTCAAGGTCCTCCTTCAGGCGGTGCTGCTCGGAAACGTCCATCGCGAACATGACCAGACCGCGCTCTTCCGTCAAAGGGTCCCTGGTAACGTTCAGATTGATATCGAACCAGGAGGGACCATCCAAAAGGACCATTTGGTCCTCGAAACGGTCCTGCTCACCAGTTGACAGGCCCCGATTGATATGGCCGACCGCGTTCTCCCGACCCTCCTTCGGGAAGAGGTCTGTCACCCTCATACTTGGCGGCTTGTTGGGGGGAATCATGAGATTTCGCCTCATCCCCTCCGAGGTCCAAAGTTCGATGATGTTCAGGTCGGGATCGAGCAGGGCAAGGAACGAATCTTGGAAGGATGGCATGATGGACCTGAGCCTATCCTCCATCGCCCGAACCCTGTCATCATTGACCTTCTTATCGCTTATGTCCCTCATCATGGCATGGACCATGGTCTTTCCGTTCAATACGATGGGTCTTACGGTCATCAAGGTCAGGACCTGGCCCTTACCCTTCTTTAACTGGACCCATTCGAACTGGAAGTCCTTGCCCTTGAGGACCTCGCCCATACCCCATTTTATCATATCGGCGGAA
>JBFYMY010000057.1:0-4191 GCA_041304645.1 Thermoplasmatales archaeon | reverse complement strand
CATATTATCCATCAACTGCTGGGGGTTCGTCATCATCAGGTAGTTCGACCCTCTGATCGCGCGTCTGACCCCGGCCTCCATCGTGTAACCGTCCGCGAAGTTCATGGCAGGGATCCATGTCCGCTCGCTGTACAATATGTGGCGGTCATCCCTCTCGTACGTGTATGAGGTGGTGAACGTGTCATCCCCGGAGACAAACTCGCAACCTATGATCCATTCCTCCGTATCGGACAATAACGGGATACACCGGTACCTCAACACTATCTCATCGCCCGGATCGAGATGGTCGATCTCCTGCACGACCTCCCATCGGGTTCCTTCACCGAAGACGGCATGGGTGCCATCCTCTCCATCGATAGGGACGAATCCCTTGATGTTGTCCACGATCCGGATGTTCCTAGCTGTTCCCCTTCCGTGATTGGATACCTCCAATGGGACCGTGAGTATGGTCCCATCCCTCTCGATGTTCAGCCTCCTGATCCAGATATCTGGGTCCGGTGGATCGAGGATGTTGTCGACGGTTATGATATGGCTCCTGGTCGTCAAATTTCCCTCATTGTTGAAGACCCTGACCCGGATCGTATGTTCCCCGTCGGATACCGACGTCGAGTCCCACCAGATCGTAGCCCCGTAATACGACGCTTCCGGGTGCCAGGGGACGTCGAACTCGACCACTTCGTCATCGACGAGCCAAGTGGCGTTCGCGATGCCCAATGGATCCTCGCACCTGGCGTAGAACGATTCGGTCCCCCTCATCGTCCTGTCGGTGACCGTGAAGGTCACCTTTGGGTATCGATCCCAAAGTGTGTTCCCAACAGTGCAGGTCGTGGAATACCTGCTCGTCCCACCGGCGAGGTTCGTCATAATAGCGACCAAGGTATAGTTGCCCGCCTTCACCTTGGAGAAATCGAACATGATCCCCGAGGTATCCCCTTTGCCAGAGCCCCCCTTGGAACCTATCAATTTTCCCCCGAGGTAGAAATCCACCTTCTTGATCCCCGTGGGGTCCGATCCGATGAAGGGGATCGTCTTTTTGCCGGATACGTTCCTCAGCAGATCGGCCGCGAAGCTTCCCATGGGGGAACCGGTCGAAGATGGGTCCTTGGTCAGGAGCGATCCTACGGCGCTCTCGATTCTTTTCCCATACTGGTCCGTGCAGATCACTTTGAAAAGGTATTGGGTGGAGGACTTGAGCCCTGCGACCTCGGCCGATCCCTTCTTCGACAGCGCTTTGGTCATCGTGGTCTGGGTCAATTTGGAGGACCTTCCGTAATCCACAACGGAATCGGTGGGGACGCTCGTCTCCCACACGATCGTCGCATTGTTCTTTCCAGTATACTGAACGGTCGGTTGCTTGGTGAAGGTTGGTCTAGGCCTGTTCTGCCAGGTGATCATTAGCGTATTATCCGTCTCGTCGGATTCCTCAACGACGTTCCCTTCGTCCGCCGTCACCTTTATGGTGACCGGAGAGACGGCCCGATCCCATTTCCAGGTAGTGTTCAGGGTGACCGTTCGGTCCGGGGATATAGAAGGCTTCCAGTGAACGGTAGCGACATCGCTCCCGTTGACGTAAAGGACCGTGTCGAAGCCATAGGAGGTTGGTACGACACCACTATTCCTCACCATGATCCTAGCCGTCCCTGTCGCGGGATCGTTGAAGATGGATATTGGAACCAAATTGGGAAGGTCCCTTTCCCATCTCTCCGACCTCTCATCATTGGATCGGTTCTGGTCGGGGATCCCTTGCTGGGGATCGTAGATATTGACCTTGAGAGCGACCTTGGTCCATCCATACGGCAGAAGGTTCGTAAAGGTGACGTTTACCATTGTATCGGGCCATGTGATGCCAACGACCTCGGTCTCCATATATTTCCCGTCGATGGTCAGGTTGACACCGAAGAGACCGCTGAAAGTTCCTCCTATGTTCTTTACCCGGCAGTTGATCTCGGTCCCCTTCGTGGTCCATATATCAACGACCGTAAGGTCCGGATCGGTCGGGGCTCGGAGAGGAGACTCGTGACCAGATGTCAAGACTGGCATAGATAGGATGATACCCAATATCAGTACGATCAGCGGCCCCTTCTTTCCTCTTCCACCCATAATGAACTGCCCCCTACCACTAATGTCTTGGGGGATAGATAAGGATTTACCAGCTACCTTCGGGTAGGACCAAGACAAAGGCCTTGATAGGTCAGCTTACTTTAGGGTGGTTCAGAGCCGTTACTGAGCTGTTTGTGGGGGCGCTTCGCCTGGGGGTGGTGCGTCTTGCTGTGGAGCTTCAGGAGCGGGAGCATCCATAGAGGTCGGGACCTCGGCTGGTAGTTGTTCCCCACTGTATGTATCCAAAGGTCCTGCAGCAGGTTGTTCTCCTATCAGCGCCGGTCCCAGTTCCGGGGTCGGGGCCGGGGGTGTGACCTGCATCTGAGGCTGCTCGTTGTATGCCCCGTATAGCTGCTGCTGCGGTGGTGCGGGTGGGACCGGTAACTGCGGGGTTCCGGTGGGGAACTGGTACATATCCATTCCCTGGTCCACGACTGGCGGCGGTGCCTGCACAGGTTCTTTCTTCTTCCTCAGGACAAGGAACAGGACCAGACCTGTGATCGCTGCCATCGCTATGAGGGCAAGGACCAGCCACAGGAGCCAGCCAAGTCCGCCTCCCCCGCCGCCCTCCTTCTCCAGCTCCATCGAAGCAGTAGATGAAGCAACGCTTTCGCCAACGGAGTTCGTAGCCTTCACGGTATACTCGTACTTCACACCGGGCTTCACATCCTTGTCAAGGTATGTATTGATCCCGGGTCCTACAGAGCCCACGAGCTTCATCTCGCCGCCGTCATCGGACCTGTAGATCTCGTAACCCGTGATGGAGGCCCCGCCCGTATCCTCAGGCGGTTCCCAGAGGACCTTGATATAGTCTCCCGATACCTCGGTCCTAACGTTTCGGGGGGCCGAAGGGGTCCCAAGGGGCTTGACTGAAACGGTCTGGGTCGGGAGCGAATCACCCATGATGTTCTTGGCCATCAGCCTGTAATAATAGACCTTGCCGTTGGTCACATCGCTATCATTGTAGGACGAAGTCTCGGGTCCCAGGGTCTCGATCACGTCCAGGCTGGATTCGACCTCTCCTCTTAGGACCTTGTATCCGGTAATGGGTGTGCCGCCGTTCTTCTCTGGTGAGAGCCATGAGACCTCGACGAGCTTGTTCCCACCTTTAAGGGTGAAGTTCCTTGGGGCAGAAGGCACTCCCAATGGAATTGCATTGACCACAGAGGAAGGTCCGGAGAACCCGATAGATGTCAGGGCACGTACGACGTATTTGTAGGTGATACCGTTCTCAACCTTGGTATCATTATAGTTCGTTGAGCTGAGATTGAAGACCTCCTTGAAATCCTCCCAGGACGTCTGGTCCGTTCCCCTCAATAGATAGTATCTCATTATGGCCGAACCGCCGTCATCTATAGGCTTTGACCAGGAGAGCTGAACGTATCCGTCGCCGGGGACAGCCTTCAGATCGACGGGCGGGTCTGGGAGCCCTATTGGAATACCGGTCATCATCTCGCTCTTCTTTGAATCACCAATTGTGTTGAAAGCGGTCACGTAGCAGTAGTATATCCTCCCGTTCTTCAGACCGGTCATATTGTAACTGAACACCTCGGGACCCACCTCACCGACGAGCTGAAGCTGGCTGGTATCATCGATCTGATATATGCGGTAACCCAGGACCGGAGTGCCCCCGTCAAGGTCCGGTGCCTCCCAATGAAGGTGGACATACCCATCCCCCGACCCGGGGGGAAGGACCTTGGGTTTGCCCGGTGTCCCCAGGGGAGTGGAGCTCACGACGGCCGGTACGGACTCCCCCAGGCTGTTGAACGCTGTGACGTTATATGTGTAGGTCACGCCATTGGTCACGGTTGTATCGTTGTAGGCAAGTACACTGCTGGTGAGGGTCATCAACAGTTTGAAGGGGGTCGATGAGTTGGACCGGTACACCTTGAACCCGTTAAGCAGCAACCCACCGTTGTCGAGAGGTTCCACCCAGGACAGGTGGACATAACTGTCACCCCAGGCGACCGAAAGGTTCACGGGTGGCGACGGGACGTCCGGCATCGTAGCGTTCAGTGTCTCGGTTGCTATGGATTCGCCTACTAAATTGAATGCGGTCAGCCTGTAGAAGTAGGTAATGCCCTGCTCTAC
>JBFYMY010000056.1:0-3523 GCA_041304645.1 Thermoplasmatales archaeon | reverse complement strand
CCCCTATGCAAGTCGGGGAGATATCTTCGGCATTCCCAAGTTCGAACCCACTCGTAACGCTGCCGTTCGATACATCGAGGAAGAACAGACCATCACCTGTCGTCACGGCCACTACGTCCCTGAATAGGAGCGGGGAGCTCTCCAGGGGTCCCTTACCCATCTCCTTGGACCATTTGACCGTTCCGTTGTTCCCGGTCAGCAAATAGATGCGTCCATCGTTGCAGCCGACGGCGACCCTGTCCCCTAGAACGGCCGGAGATGAGTAAACGTCATCCGGCAGGCTCGTGTTCCAGACCTCGCTGCCTTCGTTCAGGTCCAGACAGAAGAGCTTCCTGTCGTATGAGCCGAAGAACACCATCCCTTCGCTTATGGATGGGGATGACGGTATGTAGGCCGTCCTGAACCGCCAGACGACATCACCCGTCGTGGCATCAAGACAGTTCATGGTCCCGTCGCACGCACCGAAGAGGACGACGGTCCGCCCGTCGAGCTCTGCAAGCCCTGGCGTCGTATGGATATAACCATCGCAGCCAGGATAGGTCCACTTCACCGTCCCGTTCCCCGAGTAGAGGCAGTAGAAGGATGAGTCGTATGAGCCGAAATATATCAGACCCGAGCTCTCCTTGGGGGATGAGAATATCCTTCCGCCCGAAGGGTTCTTCCACGACCACTCGACCCTTCCATTTGCCGCTTCAAGCCTAGTCACAAGCCCCTCGGAGGTCGCGGCAATGACAGAGCTGCCGTTGTCCATGAGCAAAGGGGCCGCGTCTATGGTCCCTCCCAGCTCACGGTGCCATGTCGATAGGCCGGTCAGGGCATCTATCCTGAACAATGTCCCGTTCATCGTCCCTGCATAGAGCCCGTCAGCATCGCCCGTTACCGGGCTCGTTACCCCGGATGGGAGGAGAACGCTCCACCCAAGTGCTGGCACCTTCCCTTCAGGGACCAGCACAACGTCCCTGCTGCCCGGATTCTCGGGACCGCCCCTGAAATCGGGCCAGGTCATGTTCGTCGGACCGGACGCTGCACCGGATGTCAAGGATGCCATCAGAAGCAGCAACGCTGCATAGACGGTAACTGCCAGTAGGTCACTCGTGACCTGACCCATGGGTCATGCATCCCCCTCCTGGGAGATAATCGTTGTGAGCGAATGACGTTCAATCCCTGACGACCAGTCCTGCGAACCCCTTCACGGCAAGCCCTGCGCTCAGCATGGAGATGATGGCCGTGAAGACCGCAAATGCCAGGGTCATCGATATCAGGCCCAGCATCCCGCCCGCACCGGCATCGGCGGAGACCGCGTGCGACAACACAGGGAATGAGATAAGTGAGCATATCAATGCAGATATGACCGAGGCCGATATGACGGCGAGGTTGACGGAGGTGAGATGGATGAAGGTCCGCCTCCTGTCGAAACCTACGGCCCTCAGGACGGACAGCTCCCTGGATAATGAGACGACCCTTGAGTGGACGAAGGCAAAGGATGAAACCGTCGCCGTGAAAAGGCCCAAAAGGAGCAGGTCCCTGAACAGGTCAAGGTAGGACAGTTCTCCCTCAAGGTTCTCCCTTGCGAGCTCCCTTGTGGACCTGATCCTCAACGAGCCGCCCGGGAGGGCCCTTTCCATCTCGGCTTCGAGAGTGGCATCCACAGTTCCCGGGACATCCACCAGGACCATCCTGACGCCGGCAATGGACGGGAACATGGCGAGCAGGTGCTCCCTTGACATGACGAAGGTCCCCGTCAGGACCGATGGGGACAGGATTCCTATGACAGTTAGCTCGACCTCACCACCGTTCTCCGTCCCTATGGTAAAGACATCTCCGAGCCCCTTACCGTATATCCAGACAAGGGTGTTCTGGTCCACGAGGATCGGGACCTTACCGTCGATATCCTCAGAGAGTCCGTTCCATGCCTTCTCATCCGAACCGAACGAACCGTCCCTTTCCAGGAGTTTGAACCCTTTCCAGTCCGCGGTCCTGTTGCCCACGCCTATGAGCCTGGGCGGATAGATAGCGTTGATGTTCGTGCAGGTGCCACCCTCCGACCCCACTGTGAAGAGGGGGACGGCCCTGATGCCGGGATGGACCCCCGCGGTGGCTGCCTGAACGTCGCCGGAGAACGGTACGGACAGTTCCATGATGAGCTCGTAACCCCCGCCGTAGCTCGATGAGAGCGCTCTATCGCTATCCAGGAGGGTCCCTGAGACGGCGGTCATGGACAGGACCAATGATAATGTCAAAGCGATGACCGCACCTGCCAGGGGGTATCTCGCAGGTCTCCTGGAAAGTTCCGATGAGAGTAGAAGGGCCTGACCGGATGAGCGGACGACCGGGACCGCAAGGAGAATAAGTGAAGCGAACCCGGCAGATAGAGCTGCTGTGGATATGATGAAGAGCGCCTCCACAGGGAGGGGTCCGGGACCGGCCCAGAGAAGCATCAGAAGGGCAAGGCCAAAGACCATGGTCAACAAGGAGAGAGCGCCCCACGAGAGCTTCTTCCACCGTCCGGTCATGGAAGCGTCCTCGCCCCTGAGGTTCTTCACGGGGACCTTGCCGGAATGGAGCAGGGACAGGACCAGCGAGGCAAGAAGGGAGAGCGAGAACCCAGCAAGAACGGAGGTCAGAACGGTGGTCACTGAGAATGAGAACGGGACCCGGGCGTTCTCAACGGTCGTTGACCAGATGGAGGAGAGGCCGGCGGAGAAGAACGATCCTAGCAGAGCCCCGGATATG
This sequence comes from Thermoplasmatales archaeon, assembly GCA_041304645.1. Lineage (GTDB taxonomy): Archaea > Thermoplasmatota > Penumbrarchaeia > Penumbrarchaeales > Penumbrarchaeaceae > JALOTP01. The sequence continues at coordinate 790 of JBFYMY010000056.1, read as the reverse complement.
ACCCCGAGAAGGGCCCCCAATAGCAGTGATGGTATTCCGCTCCATACGAACGATGCGGCCATCACCCTTTTGGGAGCTCCGACCGCCCGCAGGATGGAGAGCTCATCTAGCCGTCCTATGAAGAGGTCCCTTTCAAGGGAGAAGAGGACGAAGATGGAGGCTGCCATGAAGGGTATGCCGAAGGTCAGGAACATGGGCGGGAATATCTCTAGGCCTCTGGAGGAAGAGAGGGCCCTTTCCCGCAGGTCAAGGACCATCATACCGGCTTCTTTGGCCCCAACAAGACCGTCCAGGTCCCCTGCCAGGTCATCCGGCGGGTCCGGAAACCAGACCGCAGTGGTGTTCCCGTAGTGGACCTGCCACATCTCCCTTGCATCCTCAAGTGATATGAATGCCTTGGGAGAGGTCCTGAGCTCATCCCAGTATGCCCGGTCCTCTTCACCTATGAGGTCAAGGTCAATGTCGAAGGATGGGTCCCAGTCGGAGCAGGACGCTGCCTCTGTTATGCCCGGGATAGGGGGCATGATCGAGGGTTCTGCCGCCACTCCCCCCCGGGGAACGATATCCCTCACCACGAAGCTCCTGTTCCCCTCCACCAGTGTCCCGAGCTCCGTGAGCCTCCTGTAGCGAAGCTCCAGAGTATCCCCCAGGGTGATATTCAGGCGGTCCCTAAGCCACTCGCCAACGGCGATACCGCCGCTTCCTAAATCGTTGTCCATGCCCGTTACGACCGAATAGGGGACAGAAATGCCTCTGCCTTCTATGGAGTCAACGAAGTATGACAGGGTCG
>JBFYMY010000055.1:0-3945 GCA_041304645.1 Thermoplasmatales archaeon | reverse complement strand
AAGGCACTCATGGCTATGAGGGAGGAGCTATCATCCGTGAAGTGGGACGCGGAGTCCCTCCACGATGTGGTATATGAAGGCTCTAGGTCCCGGGGCATTGAGCCCAAGGTCACTTTCACGGCCTTCTACAGGATGCTCCTTGGCAAGGACAAGGGGCCCAGGCTCGGTTTCTTCCTCTCCACGATGGAGAGGGAAGATGTGCTAGGGCGCATAGACCAAGCCCTTTCCTGAACGGATGAGGTCCAAAGAAGGCCGCCCACCATCCGAAAGGCTTATCGTCCCATCCCACCAATGCTGTCATCATGAAGCATTCGGAAAGGACCATGACCACAAGGACGGGTATGAAGCTGGAGTTCCATAAATTGCCGGAGTGGAGGGTGGAAGAGGTACTCGGCGAGATGGAAGAGGCTAGGAAGAGGGTCCTGGTACTGGAGCTAAGGAGGAGGATCGGTTCGAAGGAGACCGTCTTCTATGCCGAGGTCCCGCGAGAGGGGGGGCCCGGGGAGACGGTGGGGGTATGTTCGTGGAGGCTCAGGTCATGGCCGAGGATGGAGGGGACGAAGGAGGACGCCGGACTGGCGGAGGTGTCCTTCGTCCATGTCAGGCCATCCCACAGATGCAAGGGGGTAGGTGAGGCCCTGATGAGGAACGCCATAGAGGACGCAAAGCAGCATTTCGAGTCCAAGGGGTCCAAGCTGAGGAAGGTCTATGCGCTGGTACCATCATCGGACAGGCCGGGGAGGGAGGCATACCTCCGCTGGGGCTTCACCGAGGAAGCGCTCCTCAAGGGGCATTTCTCAAAGGACGAGGACATGGTCGTGATGTCGTTCTTCGTCCAGTGAAGGGTGTCTGGTGGTCCCACGAAAAGTGTTATCAATCAAATTGTTACTTCACCCCCCCGGAAAGCATAGCCCCGTAGTGTAGTGGTCAATCATGCTGGCCTTTGGAGCCGGTGACAGCGGTTCGAATCCGCTCGGGGCTACCATTTCCTAATTTTAAGGTCCTTGACCTTATTGAAGTGACGGACGTTTCTTGTGATCAGTGGGACCTTGTTGTTGATGCAAATACCAGCGATGAGGAGGTCCATTGGATGGATGGATCTACCTGTCCTTGTCAATGTTGTTCCTACAACACCTGCAAGCATAGCTGATCTTTTATCAAGGTCCAGGACCCTTAGTTCTTCCAAGAGGTTCATAAGAAGGTCCTTCCTTTCCTTGGAGAAACCTCTGGTCGTATGCAAAAGCTCGAAGACACTTATGCTTGTGATGCACACCTCATCATCGTTCTCAAGGCTTACCATCTCGTCCCTGGCCTTTTCATCCCCTTTCAACAGGGCTATTGCTAGGTCGGAATCTATGCAATTCAAAACCCCACCTCCTAATCCTTCCTTCTGTCGGTAAAGGCTCCCCTTAGCTCGCTTATCGATCCTTCAAGTGTCCTCTCCTCTTCTGTCGTCAGGTCGGCCCATGCTGCAAAGAAGCGTGAAGGACGCTTTCTCTCATCCATTATCCTGATGATGACCTCGGTGAAGCTCTCGTTCCCGATCTTGTTCCTTGTAAGGGTGTCGTATAGGTCTTTGGTGATTGCAATGTTCTTACTAGACATGGTATCCAGTGATATGCATATACATATGAATATATATGTTTTTCTCTTTGCTGAACATTTATGGTTTTTTCACCCCATTTATCTTGAGGATAAGAGAACCTCATGTGCATGTTACAAATACCCCGCCTGCGATATCGTGGGCTAGGTGAGGTTCATTGACCAGCTACAAGATAGCCGTCCTCCCAGGGGACGGGGTAGGGACCGAGGTCGTTGATTGTGCGATAGACGTCCTTGACAGGGTAGGGTTCAAGGCAGATTACAGGCACGGTGACATCGGCTGGGAGTTCTGGAGGAAGGAGGGCAATGCCTTCCCCGGGAGGACCATAGACCTGCTCAAGAGCACCGACTGCGCCCTCTTCGGGGCGATAACGTCCAAGGCCAAGGACGAGGCCGCAAAGGAGCTGGACCCCTCCTTGAAGGACGGGGGCTACGTATATTTCTCCCCCATAGTCGGCATGAGGCAGATGTTCCAGCTCCATACCAACATGAGGCCCTGCAGGTCCTATCCCGGGAACCCCTTGAACATCAAGGACGACATAGACCTCTGTGTCTTCAGGGAGAACACCGAAGGGCTCTATGCAGGCATAGAATGGTGGCCCCTTCCGGACGAGGTGAGGGAGGTCTTCCTGAAGCACCACAAGAAATGGGCGCCCTTCAAGGAATTCCCCAAAGAGGACGTTGCGGTATCGCTCCGCGTCATCTCGAAGCTCGGGGCGCAGAGGATCCTTCGCTCCGGCTTCGAATATGCAAAGAAGTTCGGCAAGACCCGGCTGACGCTCGCGGAGAAGCCGAACGTGCTAAGGGAGACGTCGGGCCTCATGACCAAGGTCGCAAAGGAGATGGCAGTGGAATATCCGATGGTCCAGATGGACGAGGCCAACGTCGATGCCATGGCAATGTGGCTCGTGAAGGACCCCGACAAGTACCAGGTCATAGTGGCCTCCAATCTCTTCGGAGACATACTATCTGACCTCGGCGCGGGGCTGGTCGGCGGCCTCGGCTTTGCCGCGGCCGCGAACCTGGGGGACGATTACGGAGTGTTCGAACCCACCCACGGCTCCGCCCCAAAGTATGCAGGGAAGAGCATAGTCAACCCCATAGCGATGATACTGGCATCCAAGATGATGCTCGACTGGCTGGGAGAGAAGGAGACGGCCTTGAGGATAGAGTCTGCCGTGGCCGAGGTCGTGAGAGAGGGCAGGGTCCGGACCAAGGACCTCGGCGGGGAAGCCTCGACCGTGGACATGGCCAAAGCGGTCGCATCCAAGTTGTGAGGTAGCATGGGACCTGACTTGAAGCATGCCTCCCCACCCTCGGCGGAGGAGGCCTACGATGCCATCTCACCGCATTTCGCCGACAGGAGGAGGGACCTATGGCCCCCCATGAGGCAGTTCATCGAAGAGGTATCCCCCTGCAGGCTGCTCGATGTGGGTTGCGGGACCGGTAGGGCGGTGAAGTATGCTCTGGAAAAGGGCAGCACCGTCTGCGGCATAGATGTCTCGGCGAAGCAGCTGGAAGAGGTCCGTAAGCATGTTGAAGGGGCGCATGGGAGGTTGGAGCTGCTGCGATCCGATATGAGGGACATCCCTCTCAAGGACAGCTCCTTCGATGCGGTCATGATGATAGCATCGGTCCATCATCTGATGTCTGGCGATGACAGACTTAAGGCGTTTAGGGAGGCGCTCAGGGTCACAAGGGAGGGGGGGAAGCTCCTGGTCTCCGCCTGGACCTGGGACCAGGAGAGGTTCAGGGAGAGGCACCTCTCAAGGCTTTCGGGCAGAGCCCCTGACGAGCATGACGGTCCCTTCCCCGGGGACTTCATGGTGCCGTGGAAGGCTGGCGTTGAGGTAATGAGGAGCTACCACCTCTACGGTCCCGGGGAGCTGGAGGGGGAGGTCGGATCGACAGGGTGGGACCTGATAAGGGCATATTTCGACGGAAGGAACCACTGGGTCGAGGCAGTGAGGTGACGATGGAACTACGCAGGAAGGGAACTTACGGGCACTGATGAGGAAGCTCTGCCTTGTCGTCAACCCCATCGCGGGGATGTGTAGGGCTGTCGGTCTGAAGGGGACCGACGGCGTTGTGGATGAGGCCATGGATAGCTGCCAATAACTACCCCCCACCATAACTTGACACCATGCTGTCAACTTTTGCGCAGAACTTGATAGTATACTATCAACTTTCCTCGGATGGCCTACCAGATCTCCGGCGATGGTTTTATCCCAGACCTCCCCTTTGACCCTTTCCGATGAGATCTCTCGCCTTCGTCCTGAACCCTATCGCGGGGATGGGGGGCAAGGTCGGCCTGAAGGGGACCGACGGCGTCCTATCCGAGGC
>JBFYMY010000054.1:0-8268 GCA_041304645.1 Thermoplasmatales archaeon | reverse complement strand
GCAGAGATACTCCAGAAGAACGCAGCGAAGGCCTCCCTCAGGGACCTCAACGCTGAGTTCCAGCAGAAGGGCGGTAAGGACATTCACAAGACATCGAAGAAGGGGGATACCTATCAGCTCTCACACCATGACGAGGCATATCTGGAGCAGTTCAGGGTCCGGCTGTTCAGAGAGCTTGGGCTCATAGACGAGAAAGCGTCATCCGAGAAGGGGAAGAAAAAGGGGACGGACGCGCCCCAGGTCGAGAATGCACCACTTCCCCCTGAACAACCTAAGGCGCCCCCTCCGCGCTACGGTGATAAGTACCCCATGAGGAGGGGATGGAACGTAAGGAGCCCTGCGGAGTTCAAGCAGGGCAGGTTCACCAAGGACGATGTCCTTCAGGCGGAAGGGACGGCGGCCGAAAGGGAAGGGGCCGATGGTCCGGGACCGGACCAACGGACGGATGCTGTCAGGGATGTTCCTCCCTCACGGTCCAGAGGTGCCATGCCCCGCGGACCGTCAAGGGACGACTTCAAGGGCGAACATGTGAGCTACCACAAGCCAGGACCGGGCAAGACCTATGTGGAAAGGCCAGAGACCCCCTTGACCAGGTCCTCCAATGAGTGGAGGCCAGAACCCATAGAGGACACGGACTTCGAGGACGAGAACGATCTCTCCGGGGCCAAGTCCTTCGACGACAGGTGGGGCGACACGACCGAATACATAGAGATCATCGAAGAGGCATTGAAGGAGGGAGCGGTGGATGACGGGGATATAATCAGGTACGCCTATCAGAAGAAGGCACCTGATGACAGGATCAAGAAGCTCAAGAAGCTCCTCTGGGACAGCAGGTGCAGAGGGGTAAGGACGAACTGCCCCCACAACAAGAAGAAGTTCAGGTTCGAGGAGCTCATGAAGGTATGCTCCGGTGAGGTGGAGGGCTGGAACAACATAGACTCGCCCTTCATCAGGTTCCTGGGACAATGGGAGAAGAACGTGGAGAAGATGTACGGGCCGTTCCAGAACCGGACCGTGGACGTCGAGGGCAAGATAAGTTCTTTCAAACCCGTTTACAGGAAGGGGCATGAGCATCTCAAGCTCCTGGTCTATGACACCCTTGCAAAGGATGTTGAAAAGGGCGGGGCCTCCAAGGTCACCAGGAAGTTCTGGGTAAGGATAGATTTCAAGGAATGGAACCAGCTTACGGGCACTGGCAAGGTCCATGTCGAGGACGTGATCAAACTGAGGGGGAAATGTGTCCTGGACAGCTATTTCCATGATCATTGGATTGTAGAGGTGACCTCCATAGAGGTCCTCAAAGAGGGCGATGGAGAGGTCATCTCCGCACCTCTCGTCTGACCGGTTCATTCCTCCAGGCTCAGTAGGGCCATGCGGGTCGTACCATCTACGACATGGGTCACGGATACCACATAGCTTCCTTCGGATAGGACCAGGGGTGCCCCCTCATCTGTCGTCATCAACGTCAAGGGCTGTGGTGCCATCCTCTTCTCTGCCCTGCCGCTTATGACATAACGGATAAGATAGCTGTCGGAGGACCTGCCCCCTGGCGTCCCGCCTATCTCTATCCTCTCAATATCGCAATTCCCCCACCCATTCAGCTCCAATCCGACCTCGACCCTGCTCCCCTCACCACCTGACATCACATCCTGAACGGAGGAGACCAGATCGAACAGCTCCGAGTCCAGGGACCCTTCCGTTATAGTAGCTGAGAGGTCCCCATAAGCTCCCCAGAACACAGGGACCACCAAAGATGTCAGGACCGCTGCTATCAGGAGCCTGACCGGTATGTCGGAAACTCCCTGCCTGTCAACGCACACACACCTCATCGATACAGGAACGTGCTCCGGATATTTAACGATGGATGGGTGCGAAACCTCCATCCACCTGCTGGTAGGACCCAAGGACCGGGTCCGCAGGACCAAGGCCGCTTCCCGGCGTATGTGCCGATGGCCCTTCCGTTTGTTCGCCAGTCATGCCATCCGCCTTCCTTATGATGAAACCCCTTACCGGACCTCCAGTGCCTTCCAGCGGATAGAACCCGATATGGGTCTCCGGACGTCCTTCCATAAGCGTTCCAGTCAGCTTTCTCATCCTCTCAACGGTGGTTTCCCTTCCGACCCCTATGAGGACGAGCTCGGTCCCATTTCGAGGCGGAGGTATGTGGTGAACCCTTTCCATTTCATCGGCCCCGAAATAATGGACCTTATGGACCCCCCCCTCCCTCCTCAAGGCCTGGAGGGCCGATATGTCCATGGGAAGTGGGGCATCGCCCGAGAACACCTTCAAGAGCGCCCCCAGGAAAGAGATGAGGACCTCCTCCGAACGGACCTCCTCGAAGGTATCGTGACGTTCATCGCAAGCCCCCAATGACACCAGGCAGCCAGGCCTTAGAGGGCCGTCCAGCATCACCGTGGCTATCTGGTTGGTATCGGTTATGCTCTGTTCCATTCTCCCCCTTACCAGGACCGAGAACGACGGTCGGTCGGTCCTGACGAGCATCCCCCCTATCTCTGCTGAGCCAGCAAGGCCCGTAGCCCCACCGGACGACGAGAGGAGGATGACAGGGGACCTGGGCAAAAAGGTTGTCGCAAGGTCCTCCATGTCCTTACGGAAGCATGCCCTGGCCAAGTTGAGGTTGCCGCCGCTCCCCTCCCCGCCAACGATATCAGTGCCAACTATCCTGAGATCATATCTCCCGGCCTTGTCCTTGCTCCTCCTATCGGTATCGACCATCATGACCTGGGATGACGGGATACCCTCCAGACGGGAGGAGAGATCCACCCCCAAACCACCTATACCTATCAGGATAGGACCGCCCATATCCCCGGAACCTTCCATAGCTCCCATCGTCCATGGAACGCTTCGGGCCCATTATAGGCTTTCCATCAGGCCAGAAGGGATGTGACCTCGGCTGAGAGGATATCGAGCTCGGTCACGCCCACATGGGTCTTTGCGACCTTACCGTTCCGGTCCAGTATGTACAGGGTGGGTATGGAGCCTGCCGGAAAAGCGTCATTGAAGGCCTGATTGGAGGCTGCGAAGGGCCAGTCAGCGTTCTCGTCCGTCTTGAAGCCCCTCAATAGGGTTGCGCTCTCCGAAAGGTCCACCCCAACGGATACGATCTCGACAAGTGAGGGGGGAAAGGTCGAACGGAGCTCCCTCAGTTCCTCCATCTGCAGCTTGCATGGGCCGCACCAGGTCGCCATCATGTCCAGGACGACGACCCTGCCCTTGAGTTCATTGAGCTTGAAAGTTCCACCCTCTATGTTCTCCAGCGGTATGGAGAGCGGTCCGGTCTGGACCCCGGTCCCGGGGTCGTTCTGAACGTTATCATCCTCATCGGTCCCATCTGCCGTGTCCGAGCCCTGGTTCGAAAGATAGAGGTATGCTGAGCCCCCGACGAGAAGGATGATCACGGCCATTACTGCAAGAGGCAGGAGCGCCGCCCTCTCTTCGCGGACCTCGGGTGCCTTCCCTGCCACGGGGGATGACCGCTTCCTCTGCCTGGCCTTGCTCTTGTAGGACCTGCCCATGGTATTCGATATGGAAGGTGGGATATAACGGATTGGCAGAAAATGTCAGGGTCCGGCCCGTAGGAGGAACCTTACCTTTCGTTCAATTCCTAAGGGTCCAGTGAATATTGACGATCACTGTGTCGCGCGTTCGGACACTGACTCCCATAATGGCCATCATCGCTCCGTCGATCTCTATCAACCTGGGATATCTCTGTTCCATTATCTCCCCGATGGTCTTTAGGATGGTGACCTTGGAATGCTCCTTTCTCGGATTATTGATATCAATATCGACCTGACGGTCGCTGAATTCGGGGTTGTCCAGTTCATGGAAGATCCCTATGTTTTGGAATATGACCTTCCCTGCCCCGTTATTCTTAAAAGCAAAAATATCACATTTCTCTGTAATACCATCGATCAACATATCATTGATATTTGTCATTCGGAGAGCTCCGTGATGAGGTAAGGGGGGTTAGGTTATTAAGTTTCAGGTCGATCGTCAAAGGACCCGTCTGAACCATCTCTCCAGTATGCTCTGGGGCAGTCTTATCATGGTCGGCCTTCCATGCGCGCAGTGGAGGGGGACCTCGCATTCCAGCAAGGTCCTTATGAGGTCCTCCATCTCACGGAGGGAAAGGCCCTGGTGGGCCTTGATGGCACCCCTGCAGGCGGTGAGGGCGATTATCTTCTCTTTGAGAGGCAGTTCGGGCATGAACGAGGGGTCCGGCGGGGAGCATCCCTCGTGCACCTCGACCCCGGAGAGCAGGTCCCTTACGACCTCGTGACCCTCCATCCTGCCCATGAACCTGGGCAGCCCCCTGATGACGATGGAGGATGGTCCGAAATCCTCGAAGAGGAATCCCAGCTCCCTGAGCGCTGTCCCCATCACTTCCATGTTATCCAATGAGGTAGGGTCCAGCTCAAGGTGGACGGGGTCCAGGAGCTCCTGTGTGGATACCTTCCCTGTGTTGTAGCGCTTCTTCAGCTCCTCGAGCCTGACCCTCTCATGGGCCGCATGCTGGTCCACCATAAGGAGGTCAGACCCCAGCTCGCACAGGATATAGGAGCGGTCGAGCTGACCTATGATCCTTAATGGGTGGGAGGAAGCATCCTCGGGGAGGGCGGGGGGAAGGCTGTCGGGGCCTTCCATCGAAGGTACCTCATCGAACCTCGAACCCGACCGCTCCTCCTCCCTGACCGCTACAAGGAGCTCTGACTGCCCGGGTCCGAACGGAACCACCCTGACCTTCATTCGAGCGGGTGGTGGCCCTTCGCTGTGGTCAATGGCCTCTTTCCCTTCCTCATTATCTACCTCTTCTGCCCATTCCTGCTTCGGGAAGGAGGCCTTCCTTGAGAACACAAGGTCGGATACTACCGTCTCCATGGCAAGGAGGACCGCCCTCTCCTCCGAGAACTTCACCAGTTCCTTTGCGGGATGGACGTTCACATCCATGAGATCGAGCGGGAGGGCAACATCGATGATAGCGACAGGATATCTTCCCTTCATCAATCTGGAACCATAGCCCCGTCTGAGCGCATCGACCAGGTTCCTGTTCCTGACGACCCTGCCCATCACCGAGATAGTGATGCCGGCAGATGTGGAGCGGGTCTCCCAGGGAAGTGATATGAGACCCCTTACAGTTATGTCGCCGGTCTTCTTTCCCGGCAGGTCCAGGAGCGAACGTGCCACCTTTGGCCCCAGAACGGCCGCTGCCCTGTCCCTCAGCTGTGCACAGGGCGGAGAATCGAACCTCATCTGGTCGTCCACGAACAGTTTCAGGCCCACTTCGGGCCTTGAGAGCATCGCCCTGCTGACCACATCCAGGCATCTGGACCGTTCTGTGGGGACGCTCTTTAGGAACTTCTTCCTGGCCGGAACGTTCGCGAACAGGTCCGATACGGTGATGGTGGTCCCTTCCGGACATCCCACCTCCTCCAGGACCGCCATCCTTCCGAAGGTCATGAGGACCCGGGTCCCTCCACCCTCCACCGACCCCCTCTCCCTGGAGACCATCTCGACGCTCGAGATGGCGGATATGGAGGCAAGGGCCTCTCCCCTGAACCCTAGCGTCCCTATGATCGAGAGGTCCTCTATGGAATTTAGCTTTGACGTGGAGTGCCTGAGGAAGGCCACCTCGGCATCCTCCCTGGACATACCGCAGCCGTCGTCCGAGACACTTATCCGCTCCATACCGCCCCCATCGAGCCTTACCGTGATATTGGCCGCTCCGGCGTCCAGGGAGTTCTCCAGGAGCTCCTTGACGACCGAGGCCGGGGATTCAACTGCCTCGCCCGCGGCTATCTTGCGGACGGTGTTGTCATCCAGGACCCTAATTCTGCGGACCATACGGCGGCTTGAACGACGGGACAAATATTAAGGGTTTCCAGTTGCTAGGGTCCTAAGGTAGAGCGACTTGACCGGCGTTGAACGAAAAGGGACCGATGACCATCATCATGATGGGATAGAGGGCATGGAGGTCCTGTCAAGTGACGTCACCAGGCACCTCAGGAAGAGGGGGATAAGACAGGCGACCGACCCTCAGAGGCTCGCAATGGGGCCAATACTCGAGGGGAAGGATGTGCTCCTTATCGCCCCCACCGGTTTCGGGAAGACGGAAGCGACCTTCGGTCCGCTCCTGCAGAGACTCGTAGAGGAACGGAGCGAGGCCATCGGCCTGATCTACATCGCACCTCTTCGGGCACTTAACAGGGACATCCTGGAAAGGATGAGCAACTGGTGCGAGGACCTGGACCTCACCATCTCGGTGAGGCATTCCGACACGGACCGGTCGGAGAGGACCAGGCAGGCCAGGAAGCCCCCTGACGTCCTTGTTACCACCCCGGAGACGCTCCAGATCATGTTCACCGGTTCCCGCCTGAGGGAAGGGCTCAAGAACGTAAGGAGCATCATCGTTGACGAGGTCCATGAGCTCTATGGTGAAGAGAGGGGGGCGCAGTTGGAGCTCGCCCTTGCTAGATTGGACCATCTTGCGGGCAGAAAGGTGCAGAGGATAGGTCTATCCGCAACCGTCTGGAGCGCCAAGGATGTCGCATCCTTTTTGGGCGGACCTACGAGAAAGGTCGAGATAATCAGGGGGGATTGGAAGAAGCAGTTCTCCTTCGAGGTGGACTCTCCCGAGGTCATGCCAGAGGACAAAGATACCTCAAAGGCATTAGGCTGCTCGCCCAAGGTTGCCTCCGTCATAAGGAGGATTACGGAGCTCTCAGCCGAGAGCGGTTCGGTATTGGTCTTTGCAAACTCCAGGGACATGGCCGAGGCCCTTTCGGCCAGGCTTCGGCTCTTCGACCCCGCCCTCAAGCTGGGGGTCCATCATGGCTCGTTATCGAGGGAGGCCAGGATGGAGACCGAGAGGGAGTTCAAGGAGGGGATGCTCAAGGTCCTAGTGTGCACTTCTTCCATGGAGCTGGGAATGGACATTGGGAAGGTGGACCTGGTCATCCAGTTCAAATCCCCCAAAGAGGTCTCCAGGCTCCTCCAGAGGGCCGGCAGGGCCGGCCACAGGGTGGAAGAGGTCTCAAGGTGCGTCGTCCTTGCCACAGGTTCCGACGACGTGCTGGAATCGGCGGTCATTGCGCACCTTGCCATCAAGGGGCGATTGGAGAGGAGGGGCTCAAGGAAGATGATGCTCGGGGTGCTCGCCAATCAGGCCCTGTCCATGGCCTCTTCGGAGAAGAGCTATCCCTTTTCCGACTTTCTGACCATGGCCAGGTCAACGCACACCTTCCAGGACCTCACCGAGGAGGGACTGATGAGGGTGGTCAGGTTCCTGAACGATTCAATGGTGCTGTACTATGATGAGGTCACTCGGACCGTTAAAGGGGGTCGGAGGGCACGTGAGTACTTCTATGACAACATCTCCATGCTCCCTGAGGAGAGGGTGATGGAGATCAAGGACCTCTCCACCAGGAAGGTCATAGGGACGCTGGATATGGATTTCGTGCTGTCCAACCTGGAACCCTATTCAAGGTTCATAGTCAGGGGACAGCCTTGGAGGGTCGTCGATATAACCGATGACGAGGTCGTGGTCGAACCGGTCAGCGACCTCGGCCCCGTCCCCGCATGGTCCGGTTCGGACATCCCGGTGCCATGGGAAGTTGCCAGGGAGGTAGCCAGGGTCAGGAAGGAGCTCGTCCGGTGGCTGAAGGACGAGAGCGGAAGGCCCGGGGTCTTCAGGGACCTGCCCATGACACCGGAGGCTAAAAAAGCGGTCATAGCATCTTTCAAGGAACAATTGGAGGAAGGGTTCGGAACGCCCGACACCGATACGATAACGCTCGAGATCGGACAGGAGGGCGCTATCATGGGGGTATGCGGTGGCACGAAGGTCAATGAGACCCTGGGAAGGGTACTTTCCTCACTGATATCTGCCAAGCACGGAGGGGTCATCGTTGTTGACAAGGACCCCTACAGGGTGATGATGATGGGGGACCTTCGACTCAAGGCGGCGGACCTGAGATGGGCCCTGGACAACGCCCCGGTGAACGAGCTGGACAGGATGGTCCCCATCCTTCTTCGTAACTCGCCTCTGCTTCGCTGGCAGATGATGCATGTCGCTAGGAAGTTCGGGGTGCTTGGCAAGGTCGAGGACCCTAAAAGGTTCCCCTTGAAGAGGCTCCTTGTACGTTTCAGGGACACCATGATCATGGAGGATGCGATGGCCAGGGTCATGGAGGAGAGGCTTGATATAGAGAACACATCCAGGGTCCTGTCGTCCATCAGGGACGGAAAGGT
>JBFYMY010000053.1:0-2813 GCA_041304645.1 Thermoplasmatales archaeon | reverse complement strand
AGAGCGAGAACTAGATAGGAATTGATATGAACGACCCCAATAAGAAATCCCCTTTGATGAAGTTCGAATTGATATTCAAACGCGTCAATGTCCTTTTCTCTATCAGATGAACACCTCCGCGATGATGATGAAGCCGGTAATGAAGAAGGCCGTCAACAGCGTGCAAACACGGCAGTAATAGGTCCTTCTTGCGACATCATCACGCACATTTCCTTCCTTCACCACCCCAAATCCCATAAGAGTGAGGGGGGCAGATAGTATCAGGCTGGAAATGCCCAAAGCCAAGGAAGGTAGACCAAAGAGCTGTTTTTTGGGCCTTCCCCAAAGTAGGACCGATCCGAACAAAGCCAAGAACAGATAGAATAGGGCCAAATACAGGAGGACAGCAGCTATTGGTGCAAACCATGGAGTGATATCATAGAGCACCTTCGTCATGAACGCACCCTGAGCCTGCAAGGCCTGGCCGTTCTCGACCTCCGCTTCCAGGTCCTCTCCAGGATTGGCATTGGAGTATTCGAGAGCATAAAGGTGCCTGCCATTGACGAACGCAGAGACCGCTCCTGGTTGTGAGAGGGTTAGGTCCTTTGAACCATCAACATCCATGACCACGACCGTTCTACTGATAGGATTGCTCCAACCTTTGGACGTCCCCAAGGGGAAATAGAGCTTGCCTTCGTCAATCTTGGTTGTCACCGATAGGATGTTCCCCGAGAAATCGGTGAAACCGTAAACGGCCATATAGATGGATATGATATTACGCAACATATCGAGCGGTGTTTGAGGGATATCCTCAATCTCAGAATACTCGATATGATCGAAATTGAAGTGGCGACCCACATACTGCGGGTACGGTTGAGGCGACCTGTCATATTTTTTTGAGAGTTCGGAATGGACCACCGTACCATCCATTAGCCTATCTTGGTATTCTATCAATCCCTGCGCAGCATAACGCTCGGCCGTGTAGAATGCCTCTGACCGTTCCATCCTTGAATTGGCCGACATGCGTTCGATCATGAGCTGGAGGGTCGTAGGCATCATTTCCCATAACAGCGAGTAAGTGCTCGCATCGATAGGGGGAGATGGCTCGCTTCTGATGAGCGCGGCATAATGACCTTTGTACTCCGATATCACCTCTTCCGTTGCAGATGGTGGCGGGGTTATGTTGGTGGCTTCCACGAAATCCTTCAGGGTCGCATTGGCCGAGACCGAGAAGACAGATACCGATGTCCCTTCGAACTCATAGCTTGAGACCTCCTTTACCTTCTTCTCCTTCCCGTACTCGTTCGATCCCGTCTCGCCAGCAGAATAATAATCCCCATCACCATAACGATCCGAATCATAGTTCACTTCATAGGTCTCCGCCAGCTTAACGCAGCCGTAACCGATAGGTGTCAAGGCACAGGATAGGGCCCCATTCCTGAGGGTTCCCGAGGCTTTGTCCTTGAACCTCACCGAAGTGCCCCTGAAGTCCTGCTTCTTTGAGAGGTCGTGTATCTTATCATAGGAGATGGAATCGAGGAAATCCGAATCGGTCGTCTCCCTCAGAGTGACCTTCTCCGGCATCTGTCTGAAGGGGACTATGAGGGTGAGGTTGCCATCGGGCATTAGAGAGAAGACCGAGAGGAATAGGTCGATCCTCTGGGTGTCCTTATCTATCTGTCTGATCCTTGCCAGCTGCCTTGATTCATAGGTGTATCCGTAGAGCTTCTCCTGTTCTTCCTTATCCTTTTTATATTCATACTCGTACACCGCCATCCCGTCGCCGAGGACCGGGGCCAGGAACGGTATCAAAACAAACGACAATGTGCTGAGAAGGACCAAGACCCTTCCATTCCATTCCAATGGGTTCCCTCCTATCCCTGGAACATGAAGTAATGGATGGCTGGGATTATTATATGTTTGGAACAGAGATGGTACAAACGCTTTGTTCTAAAGGCTCGATATTCTGTCCAATATCAGCGTGGCTATCTCTCCCTTGTCCAGGGAGCCATCGACCACGAAGAAATCCGTCTTCAATCCCGGCGGGAGGTCCTGTCCCCTTGAGTACGATAGGAAGCTCTTCCTCACGCCCTCCTGGAAGGATTGGTCCTTCTCGAAGGACTCGAAGGCCGATTCCCTCCGGACCAGTCTCTCCCTTGCATTGTCCGTCGGCAGGTCCAAGAGGACCACCAGGTCCGGCTTGATGGCAAAGGTGTTCAGGGACCTGAGCCATCCGGGGTCCACGGTCTGGCCCTGGTAGGAGAGGGATGAATAGACATATCTGTCCGTTATCACCCACTTCTTGGATTCCATGGCCGGGATGATCTCTTTCTGTATATGCTCGACCCTATCGGCAGCGAACAGAAGAGCGAGCGTCCTGTCGTCCAGGAAGGGGTTGGCCATATGCTCCCGGATTATCTTCCCCACCTGCCCCTTCGTGGGCTCCGCTGTGAGGAGAACATCCCTGCCGAGGTCCTTAAGACGCTCGGATAGAAGCCTGGCCTGCGTTCCCTTGCCGCTCCCGTCGATACCCTCGAAAGCAATGAACGGAGGCATTCTGTTAACTGATTGGCCGTCCGGATATTAAAGATTGACTGATATATTCACCTTTTAGGCAGCAAATCAGAGGTCAGAAGGGGCCATTTACCTGTATCCCTCTCCCCTTTTCCGGTCGTACCGCTGGTGATGATATATCTTCCTGGAGGGGCATAGAGGTCATAGCGTACCTCCCTCCCGCCCGGGAAAGTGAACATCTTCATCAATACGTTTCCATCCATGTTGTGGTCTATTATATCGCTCAATTTGACCGATGGACCTTCGAGGGGAAAGAGGGC
>JBFYMY010000052.1:0-6512 GCA_041304645.1 Thermoplasmatales archaeon | reverse complement strand
AGCTGGAACTTCATATGGAACCGTTACTGGACATTCAACGCATCCAAGGGCCGGGCCCTCCGACAGTACATCCGATTCTTCATCGTGGCAGTGTTTGCCTTCGCCGTGAGGTGGCTCCTTGCCAGATACATTGGGGTTGAGGTTCTCGGCATAGACAGCCAACCATATTACCAGATCATGACCGTTGGCGTGATAGTGGTCGTTACGGTCATCAATTTCCTTGGTTCCAAACTATGGGCCTTCAAAAAGGAATGAACCCCTTAGATAGCTTAATAGTCCCTGAATTGGATATTGTACCCATGACGGGAAGGGCCATCGCGATATCCATTGCGATCCTTACCCTGATTTCCTTTATGATCATCCAAGACCCCCAACGGGTAGATGCCGCTAAGGATGCCCCACAACAGGTCGTGGACCTGGTCATCCTGGAGGTGAGGGAAGAGAGCGTATACCTGGATGTGTCCGTGGAGGGACAACCTTCAATAATGGTCCATTGGTCAGCAACACTCAGTGCAACGCTAGGAAGGTTTGTGGAGTCCGTGGATGTCCATATGGTCCCGGACCATCCGTCCGAGATAGGGGTGGGCCTGTCCATCTACGATTTCACCCTCACTCCTTCCGAACCGACCGTGGAAGGCACGGCGAACATTAGCGCCGCTCCCGGGACCTCCGCAAGTTCAAGCCCCGTCCTGGTCCTGGGCGCTACCGCGAAGGCGCAACCTCGCGGGAACAGCGCTGGGGTCACGGTAGATACCCTGAATGTGGTCATACTTCCCTACTACTCTGCGGAGGCCCATTTCTCCGAGACCGTAGTCACCCTCAAGGTCGGCGAGAGGAGGACATTCGCCCTTGACATCGAGAACAGGGGTAATTCGGCAGGTGATTTCAAGGTCACTGTGGCAAACTCCCAGGAGTTGACGGATAAGGGATTGGAGGTATCCATCTCCGAACCGAACATCGATATCGGTGAGGGGTCGAACAGGAAGGTCGATGTCGTCATCAAGGTGAGGGATGGGGCAAAGGTGGGGGGTCACAACCTGCATATCAAGGTAACGCCTGTTGAGGACCGGTCAGGGAACGTAGAGGGTTCGGCCCTTCTTGCACTGGATGTCCGGGAGGCATACATGTCCACGGTCCAGGAAATACTATCAAAACCGCTCTATATTCTTGGCGCGTTCGCCCTGACAGTCATCC
This sequence comes from Thermoplasmatales archaeon, assembly GCA_041304645.1. Taxonomy (GTDB): domain Archaea; phylum Thermoplasmatota; class Penumbrarchaeia; order Penumbrarchaeales; family Penumbrarchaeaceae; genus JALOTP01. The sequence goes on along the minus strand of JBFYMY010000052.1, from coordinate 5,318 downwards.
TTCTGGGACTATCGGTCTTCCTTGGGCTCAAGCTCAGAGCTCATATGGCATGGAGAAGGACCCTAAAGAGGATCCGTTCATCTTCTCATGTCTTGGAAGATGGTCCCGGGGACCACTGATCACTCCTCTTCCTCATCGAACTCCTCAAGGTCCAAAGGCTCCTCTTCGAACTGCACCCCGCAGTTGGGGCATATACTGGCCTCCATCGGGATAAGCTCCCCGCAAGCAGAGCATACGCTCATGCTCTCGAGGTCCTCAAGGTCTTCGAGGTCCTTGTCGGCCTTTCCCTTGGGCGTTCTCAAGCTATCCTCTTCGAACACCACCTCAGCGGTATCTATCTGTGGCGGGGCAGAGCTCGGGAGCGTGATGGTCCCGTTGTAGATGAGGTAACCCAGGGCGCCGGCCCCGGCGATGATGACCAGAACCATGATCAGTATTATCACCTGGAGCCACGGGAAGGGGTCCTCCGGAAGTTTGGACCTGAACGGGTCGTATGGATAGGAATCCTTCTTGTTTGGAACACCGTCCCCGTCTATGTCAGGGTCCCTGTCATCCCCAAGTCCATCAAGGTCCATGTCCCCTGGCAATGCCGGGTTCTTGGCATATGGGTCAGAGGTGTCAGGTATGCCGTCATTGTCATCGTCAGTGTCCATCCAGATGTATGTGTTCAAGGCATCCCCATCCGGAAGACCGTCCCTGTCGGTATCGAGCGGAGTGGAGAACGGGTTAAGCGGGTCGGAACCAAGGGCCAGCTCCTTCTCATCGGACCACCCGTCATCGTCGTCATCATTGTCGGATATGTTCGGGATACCATCCTTATCGGTATCTATGGGCGACAATCTGACCGAGAGGACGTAGGGTAACCCCTGTTCATTATCTGGTTCGTCCTCTGGCACGATCTCAACGGTGATGTTCTGGTGGTCCGGGTACCTCCAGTTGGCCTGAGACCTATTGAGATCCGGCCCCTCCGTCACTGAGATGGGTATCCCTGACAGGCTCCAATAATAGGTTGCGTGAACCTCGTCCCCATCCGGGTCGGCCCAGACCAGGTCCGTGATGTATATCCTTTCTGTGGTCTCATCGACCACGGCCGGCATCAATCTAGCAGACCTGATAGTGGGTGGAGAGTTCCTTATGATGACGGAGTCAGTTACTATATCCGACCTGTCCTCACCGTCGAAGGTCCAGGCACTGACACGTATCTCATCGCCCTTCTTGGTGAAGCGGCTCTCGAGGATAGGGCTGTCGGGTGCACCTATGCTCACGAACCCGCTCCCGGACCTCTTCTCCCAAAGATAATGGAACGTAACGGTCCCGCTATCCGGGTCGGACCATGTTCCGGGAACTACCAGGAGGTCTTGGTCCGTCCTCGGCGTCCTTATGGTGAAAGTTATGGAACCGAGTGTGGGTGGTGCGTTCCCTATCCTTACAGGGGGCGACCAAACTGGGATCCCCAGGTCCCCGTAGTTCAGCCCGTGCCAGTCCGCCGGAGTGATGGTGAAGTTCCATACCTGTCCGGAGACCACGCTAGGTATCGCCCTCTGATTGTCATATTCGGTTATATGGGCCCCATCGAGGTACCATTGGATGATCTGGTATGACGGCTCAGGATCGTTAAGGTCAATATCGTACCAGTCCCATGAAGCAAGGAGGACATCCCCTGTCCTGGGAACCGGTGATCCCATGGATGAGGTGATCTTGACATTGGAGACCACCGGGGGATCGTTGACCGGTAGGACCGTAACTGTCACGGAGGCCACTATGGACTTGCCGTGGAGGTCTGTCGCCCTCAGAATTATCGTCCCCTCCCCGTTCCAGTCCTTCTGAAGCGATACCCAGAGCTGATCGCCCATCAGGTAGGGGGAGATCTGTGGTACCTGTCCGATCACCGAGAAGCTCAGGTTTCCCCTGTCCTGCCCTATGTCATCGAACCATCTGCTGATATCTATCGAACCACCTATCAGACCGATATCCTCGTAGGCAAGGACGTTATCATCGAAAGATGCGGTCTTTATCGGCGTCTGGAACCCCTCGAAGGTCAGGTGCGTTCTCTTTGTCAGTTCTATGACCATGTCCCCGCTCGAATAATGGTTGTCGGGTGGGTCCAGGCGGTCTATGTAGGTGACCTGGACATATGTGGTGACAAGGGAAGCGTCCACCCCTATCTGGAACGGTATATCGGGGTCCTTCACCCGGTAGCTCTCGAACTCTCTCGTGAAGAGCGATGATATCCCTTTCACGATGGTGGTTATGGGCGGGGTCCCTCTCATTACAGTGATATCGAAGGGGATGTTGTCCCCCTCCTCGTTGAGAACCTCGGCCGTGAGGGTGTACTTGAGGATGGCCTCCCCTTCTACCCCCCTGACCTGGATATCATACGGACTTACCGTGGTATCTATCAGGGTCGCCTTGGCGTTCTCGAGATAGATGGGCGCAGGTTTGTTCCCAGAGAAATAGCAGTCCCTGATAACAATGTTCTTGGTCCTGTTCGTGAACAGATACATACCCCAATTGTTGTCGATGAAGTGAGTACCAGTCACCTTGAGGCTCTGCGAGACCCCTACCACTTCGACACCCTTCTGATCGTTCTTGAAGATAGTGTCGGTGATGTTGCCCTTGCTGTCCTTCAGATAGAGCGCCGTACCGTCTATCGATTCAAGGCTGCTCCCTTTGAGCTCGATCTGGCTATTCTCAAGGACCAGGGCCCTCGTCCCTCCACTGACCAGGACCCCATCAAGCTCTATCAGGCTGGACCCGACGGCCTTGAACTGGTCAAGGTAGCCCAGATAACCCCCGTTCACTATGACCCGTGAACCGGTACCCGAAAGTATGGTGAACCTGTTCGTGGTCTGATATGGCCTTATGTGGCAGTTCTTGAGGCTCAATGTCGCAAGGGCGCCGACGTCTATCACATTGTTCGCCCCCAGGAGCGAGAGGTTCTCGTTCCTTAATCTGGGGCTGCTCCCGCTTATCACGTTGAGATCAACATCGGCCAGGACCCTTCCCTGGAATGTCTCGCTCCCGACCTCGTCAAAGTTGGTCATGGTCCAGAGGATATCGTAATTCGGGTCAGCTATCAGGTCGCCCTTGATGTTCGAATCGACCTTTATGTTCTTCAATCCTACCGGGACCCGTCTGGTAACACCAGGTCCTGTCGATAACAAAATACCCGATCCCTGGTTCGACCTAAGTGTCATGGTGGTCATATTGAAGTAGTTGCCAGTGAGCGGTATCGTTCCATCTGACCCCAGATACACATACAGGCCGTCCCCGATGTTCTGTGACCCCTCATAGCTGGTCATCGATAGTGATGTGAGGGATTCGAGCACAGTTCCCGTTCCCTTGTTGGACGCGCATTTTAGGAATGTGACCGTGAGGCTCCCGCCCACCATGTTCAATCCGTTCAGGGCATTGGACTCGGCCTTGGACTGCTGCGCAGTGGATGTGCCTTTGAAGGTCAAAGCGGCGCTCACCGCATGGATACCATGCCCCGTCATACTGGAGCTGAACTCGCTCTGGATGAGGGTAAGTGCAGACCGGGCCCTGACCTCCAGGCCGTTCAGGTTGTTGGTTGGGAACCTGCAGTTATCTATGGTCCCCCTGCTGTCGGTGTCCACGACCATCCCCGAGCCCAGATTGCTCTGGATATCCATGTTCCTGAGGAACAGGGTCCCATGGTCCGCCAGGAAGATGCCGCCGACCGTGTTCAGGTCTATGGTGTTCCTGGAGAGGCTTGTCAGGTTCAGGTCTGAATATGGTTGTGTGTAGATCCCCCAACCGCCGCAGCTCCGGATGTTCAGGCCTCTGGCACTTACCTTCTGAGCGTTCCTCATGTATATCCCGTCCAAGGGGGCGGACTTGATAGTAGTCGTGTCCAGAGCGACCAATGCATTCGAAGGCCAGTTAGTTACCGCAAGGCCATGGCCGGTACCATCCTGTATCTCCCCCCTCACGACTTTGAATGTGAGTGTTGCAGAGGATGTGATGTCGAGCGTTATCATCCCCATGGAATCCGACCTGACGTATCTGTGCGTTGATAGGGATTGCAGGTTACAACCGTCTATGTTGATGTCCACATTGTATGATAAGGAAGTTCCCTTGAGATATATGCCGGCAAATTTCGTGTTCCCTCTCTTGACCGTTACTTTCATAAGGTCAAGAGGGGCGGTCAACGGATATGAAGGTGGTAGAGTGACGTGCAGGCCGTACTCGTCGGATTCGGTATCGATCCCCTCAATCTTTAGCAGCCCGGATGAGGACCTGACACCGTAATGGGTGTCATCTATGTGAACCCCTTTGATCTCCGTCCATCCTCCGGTTATGTCCACACCTTGATCGAACTTGACCGCTGTATCGTTTATCTTGAGGTTGTGGAAGGCGTTAGTGGTCCAATCGTTGCCAAGGCCCGAAGATAAGGCCCTCAAGCCCGTTCTGGTCTGAGCGGTCCCTAGGAGCGTCCCCCCGATCCAGATTATCCCGGAGTTCGATATCATGGCAAGTGTCTGGCAGCTGTGCTTCACGCTACTGGCACCGAGATCGACCGATGTCATGTTCACCATCCCGCTGGAGGATGCGTAGAGCAGATAGCTGGTCCCGTTGAGGACCTTGACCTGGTCGATGAGCAGGGAGGAGGTCTTTACTATATTCTTCTCCCATGCTCCCATCTTGGCCTCTGTTATCAGGGTCGTCAAGGGCGTTTCGGTCCTTCCCTGCCCACCTATCAGGGGCATTCCAATGTAGGCACAGCCATGGCCGTGGTCCGGTGCGGTGAACCTCAATCGCATTGGAGTATTATATGCGGTACCTGTCAACGAGATCCTGCTATCGTCAGCATTGACCCATTCCGTGAGGACCGTATTGCTCTTGGGGAAACCGCTGAAGGACTTCCATGTCCCATCGTTGTACTGGAGCGATAGGACCGCCTGCGATGACCTGGAATCCAGGAAATGCGGGACCTTGATATATGGCGATACGTATCCAACGACCGTCCAGTTGAAGGTCAGTTCGACGGTCCCGGAGCCCGCATAGTAGATGTTGGAGGATACTAGGTCGTAGGGCCTCCAGACCGAATTGTTGAGGACCCTCAGTGCGGTGGTGAACCTGCCCCTCAGTTCTACATTTCGGATGATGGAGGGGTCACTGGACCAGGTATGGTTGGTATCCACGACCAGCGATGCCCCCGCTCCGTTCCCGAATATGATGGTATTATTGAGGACGACACCGCTTTGTAATATCCGGACATGATTGCTAAGGTCGGATATCCATGAAGCATTGATACGCCCCTCGTGGAGCATCATCATCGCCGGGTAGGTCAGGGA
>JBFYMY010000051.1:0-8030 GCA_041304645.1 Thermoplasmatales archaeon | reverse complement strand
GGGCAAATCGAAAGAGGACCTGGCGCTCGCGAAGAGCTCCACCTGCTTCACCGTGTCTATCCCAAGGTCCGCTTCAAGGTCAAGGTCAAGCTCCAGCATGTCCTCCGGATAACCTGTCTTCTCCGAAACGATGGTTATGACCTTCCTCCGGATATCGTCCCAGCTCGGACCGGTCCCGGCGGATGGGGCCTGCTTGGCAGCTGGCGGTGATGCTGATGGTGAAGGGGCTGCTGTAGGTGGTGGGGAGACTACCTGTGCTGGGGAAGAAGCAGGCGCGGGCAGTGCCTGAACGCTCACAACCCCTGAACGTTTCGCAAGGTAGTCTATGATGTGCCTCAAGGTCGGGAAGTCCTTGAGATTGACCGTGTCGTCGCGGGGAATGTCAAAAGAGGACCTGGCCGCAGCGAATAGCTCTACCTGCTTCACCGTGTCTATCCCAAGGTCTGCCTCGAGGTCCAGGTCTATATCGAGCATCTCCGTTGGATAGCCGGTCTTATCTGAGACTATCGATAGCACACGGTCCCTGAGCTGTTCCCAGTTCACCGTCCTTGCTTCAGTGACAGGGGGTGCCGATGTGGCTTTCGGCGCTCTCTCGATCCCATCTGTCCTGGTGGGTGCTTTCCTGGCATCTACGGCCTTCTGTTTCTCGGCCTTCTCTACGACATAGCCTATGACATGTCTGAGCGTTGGGAAGTCCTTGAGGTTGACACCCTCGTCCTTGGGCAGGTCGAAATGGACCCTTATGCTGCCGAAGAGCTCCACCTGCTTCACCGAATCGATGCCGAGGTCGGAATCAAGGTCGGCATCTATGTCCATGGTATCGACCGGGAGCCCTGACCGCTCCGAGAAGACAGCTAGGACCCTGTCCGTATATTCCCTGATGACCGCATCGGTGACCTGGACCTCAGAGCTCCTCTCGAAGCCTATCTCCGAGGACCCCCTTCTCACGGCCCTGTGATGCATCAGGCGGTCCCTGCCCTGGTCCTTCAGCCTGAGGACGTTCTTGACGACCTCCAGCTCCACCGGCTCGGTCGTGGCTATGGATGACAACCACTGCCTGTACGTCTCCTCCGACCGGAACCTCCCCTGCCCGGGGAACCTCTTCACGAGAAGGAAGGAAAGCTGGGAGCCGAACCCGGCCGCCAGCCTCAGTCCGTAGTTCCTGGAATGCGTGCTCCCACGTGAGAGCTGCATACCCTCGAACTGCGGGTCGGTATTGGCAGGGTCAAGGTTGGCTATGGGAATGGCCAGGCCTTTCTCCAGACACCTGATGAGTATGGGGTCCTCGACGCATGCCCCGAACAGATGCCCCGTGTATCCTTTGGTGTTAAGGACTATGATCTGCCTGAAGGCATCCCCGAAGGTCCGTCTGAGCGATTCGACCTCTGCGGCCGATGACCCGCCCCTGGCGGGGGTGTATGTCTCGTGCGACATGAAGAGGAGGTCCGGGGCGAGCTTCGCCCTGTCAAGGCCGTGCTCCCTCTCCATCCTTGTGATGAACCGTTCCATGGACCTTGCTATATGGGCTATCTCAAGCCTTGCCCCGTGAAATGCTGAGTTCCCGAAATGGGAGCCCAGGACCTCGGCGATGGGGTTCATTCCCCTTCTAGCCGGCTCCTCTTCTGCTTCCAGAACAAGTGCCAGTGCGCCTGCCCCCATGATCATGCCCTTTCTCCTGCGGTCGAATGGGATGGCCCCCTGTTCGACCTCTCCCTCGGTCGTCAAGGCACCAAGTGCCAGAAGGCTGGACCCGAACCATTCCATTCCCCTCTCCGAGGTGGGCACATCCGCTCCCAGCACTATGACCCGCTTGCACCTGCCGGTCTGTATCCAATCCTGGGCTATGCCTATCGCCTCGGTCGATGAGGCGCATGCCGAGTTCATCTGCGTATTCGGTCCCTTGCACCGGATGTACTGCGCGAACTGTGAGTGTCCCATGGCAAGGACCCTGAACATGAAATGTCTAGGGAAGACATAGGGTTCCTTCCTGTCGCCGAACTTGCTCCTGTAATAGAGGTCGAGCTCTTTTATGAACTGATCGTACCCTGGGAACGCCGAGGCAAAGATCACACCGGTATCCTCCTGGAGCTCCAGCGGAAGCTCCCATTCCTCCGGGAGGAAGGACCCGGTCGACGTCTGGGCGTACCTCTTGACCAAGGGTATCCCGGCATCCTTGAGCGCAAGGAGCCCTGCGGCGAAGACCAGTTTCGTGGTTATGTCAAGGTCATCTGCTACCTCTAACGGGACGCCGAAATCCTTCACGATATCGAACCTTCCGAGCATCCCTGCAAGCTTGGCGACCTTGCTCCTGTCATCGAGCATCACCATCTCGGCACTGCCGTCAGGGTTCTTCTCGAGCCTGACTATATGCTTGTCAACGAACCGCTCCTGGACCGAGGGGTCTATGGGCTCTATGAGGTTCCGCCCCTCCATGAGAAGCCCCAGGTCGTTCTCGGAGAAGACATCCTTGAACCTGCCTGGTAATCCGTAGGCCACCCCTGATATGACCACGCGTGAGCCCTTCCTGCTGGGGGTGGTGGTGCCAAGACCGCTCAGGTCGATATCGCGGTCCGCTGTGTCTGCTCCAAGGTCCTTGACTTCTGGGACGGTCGAGAGGCCTTCTTTCATAGGTGTTGCGGCTTTGACCTCGAAATTGGACCTTGCCTCAATGAAATCCCTGCTGTAGAAAGAGGGGTCATCATGGGACGGGAATTTGAGGTCGAAGCCTATGGCCCAGAGGTTCGCGACCATCTCGTTGAAGGTGGCTACCCCGCCTTTTTTGGGGTGGTTCGATGTAATGGGGAACACCCTGCCCTTCTTGACCTCCTCTTCGAGGATGTTGTACGCGAAGGATGTAAGGGCCTTCTTGGGGCCGACCTCTATGAAGGTCCTGCAGCCCATCTCGTAGGCCTTCTTCACCTGACCTATCCACTCGACCGAGGAGGCCATCTGCTCCTTCAGGAGGTCGAGCACCTTTTCCTTGAGGATCGCAGGGTCCCCATCCATAGGATAGGAATCGGCCGTGAAGTTCGATAGTATGGGTATCTTGGGCGGTCTGATGGATAGCTTGGCCAGGTATGCCCTCAGGATGTCCTTTGCAGGTGCGACAATGGCGGAGTGGAATGCATGGGAAACAGGGAGCAGCTGGGCCTCCACACCCTTCTCCTGGAACCGCCTTACAGCCTCATCCACAGCCGGAGAGCTGCCGGCTATGACGGTTTGAACGTAGCAGTTCTTGTTCGCGGCTATGACATATCCATCGATCCCTTGAAGGACCGGTTCGACGGCATCGAGACCGGCCATTATGGACGCCATCTTCCCCTGGTCATCTATCTTCAGGTCCCTCATCTCCCTGCCCCTTGCAGAGACCGCCTTGAGGGCATCATCGAAGTCCATTATATCGGAAGCTATGAGGGCGCCGTACTCGCCCAGGGAATGCCCCATGACTATGTCAGGGCGGACGCCGAGCTTCAGGAGCATCTCGTACATGGATGTGTCCACGGTCAGCATGGATGGTTGGTTGTACTCGGTCTGCCTTAAGGTGTCCGATGCCTTGTCGTACTCAGGGGTGCCGGGTTCCACATCCTGATAGACATAGCTTGAAAGAGGCTTGGGTATGAGGTCGCTCATCACCCTGTCTGCCCTGTCGAACGTGCCCTGGACCACCGAATACTTTTCCTTGAGGTCCTTCAACATGTTGATGTACTGCGACCCCTGACCTGGGAACATGAAACAGACCTTTCCATGGTCGAAGCGCTGTCTGTCCCCGACGAATATACCCTTGTTCATAAGGGCCATGAGCGCCTTCTCGTTCATTCCCACCTTCTTGAGCGTGGCCACCTGCTCGATGAAGTGATCGGCATCCTTCACAGCGATACCGAGCCTGTACCTGCCGCTCAGGGCCGGCATCGTAAAGGCATCCCTTAGCCTGAACCCCGCTGTCGTCAGCTCCTTGGCCCTCTTTGCTGCAGCCTCAGCCTGCGTCATCAGGTCCAGAGGGTTGTCCGATGAGAACAGGAAAGCCTCCGCCTCCTTGTCGGCGTTCTTTGAGAGATACGTTTTCCACCCATCCATGTCGAAGGAGGGGACCGGGGCAGCCTGATCGGTGCCATCAGGTCCCGTGGATGCAGGTCCGGTCGCTTCGTTCTGCGGCGGACAGCGAACAGCTGCCTCCTTGGCCTTCACATAGGCATCGTATATGGCCTGGTCGAACTCCTCAAGGACCATGTTGAAATTCGTTCCGCCGAACCCGAACGATGAGACACTGCACCTCCTGGGTACGTCCGGTCCTTTCCTCTTCCAATCTATCATTTCAGTGACTACGTAGAGAGGCGACCTCTCCCAATCGACATAATGGCTGGGTCTCTTCAGATTGATCAGTGGCGGTATCACCTTGTTGTGGACCGCAAGCGCCGCTTTGATGAGACCGGCAGCCCCGGCAGCCGATTTCAGATGACCTATCTGGGATTTGACGGATGTTATGCCTATGGAACCTCTGGGGAGACCTTTGAAGACCTCATCCATGGAATTGAGCTCGGCAAAATCACCTACGGCAGTGGAAGTACCATGGGCCTCTATGAACGAGATGGTGGACCTGTCCACTTTCGCATCCTTCATTGCGGTCTCCATCGCCAGGACCTGACCTGCCGGATTGGGTGCGGTTATTCCTTTACCCTTACCGTCACTTGAGGCCCCGACCCCCCTTATGACGGCATATATGCGGTCCCTGTCCCTGACCGCGTCAGAGAGCCTCTTCATTACCATCATACCGCACCCTTCGCCCATGAGGAAGCCGTTCGCTCCATCATCGAACGGCCTGGACCCGTCCGGGGTGAGGGCGCCTATCTTGCAGAACTCGACGAAACCCTGGGCCGCCATGCCGGAATCGGAGCCCCCGGTTATGGCAAAGTCCACCTGGTCCAATAGCAATGCGTTCCTTGCTGTGTGGACGGCTGCAAGGGTCGATGCGCATGCGGCATCCGTTATGAAATTGGGCCCGGTGAAATTGAAGACATTGGCTATCCTTCCGGCAAGCACATTGGCAAGGGCCCCCGGCATGCTGTCCTCGCAGAGCTTCATGACCCTATCGTCCATGACCTTCCAGGCCTCGCTCTTAAGCTGGTCCCAGGACCCAGGCGGCAGCCTCTTGACCGCCTCAGTGGACTCGAAATAATCATAGACCTCTGGGAACCCTATCCTTATGGCAACGGATTCCCTGTTGTCCCCACCCCCGGAGTTCGCAACGACCATCCCCACCCTGCTCCGGTCAATGTCCTTCCTGTCCAGCAGCCCGGAATCCTTCAGGGCTTCCTTCGTGGCGATGAGCCCGTAGCGCTGGAAGAGGTCTATCTGCGAGGCCATCTTGGGCATGAGCTTGAACTCGAACGGGTCGAACTTCAGGTCGGTTATGAAGGCACCTATCTTCGAATATGTCTTGTCCACCTTGGTAGGGTCCGGGTCATAGTACTTCCTCCAGTCCCATCTTTCCGGTGGGATGGTGATGCATGCATCGACCTTGTTCTGTATCAATTTCCAGTAAGCATCCTTTCCTATTCCTTTGGGGAATACCGTCCCTATCCCCACTATCGCCACGGAACGGTCGTGATAATCAGGAGGTACCGGTCTCCCATCGACCGTCGTTCCCTGACCAAGGGACCCTGCACTTCCTTCCACCTTCGAAGAGATGCTTCCTTCTATCATGATACCCTTCCCCTTCTCTTTGGGACCCGAAATATCGTCAAGCGCTTCCTTGAGCCCGCCGTAAGCTTCGAACTGGGAGGCGAGCCTGATATCCTCACCGGCAGGATAGAGGACTGGCCCGCCGGCCATGCATTCCCCTACCTTCTCCATGATATGGGACCTGATCGACCTGTAGCGCTCCCTGCCGGGAACGTTCTGTTCTGTAAGGTCGGATATCATATCGTGCAGGCCTTCCGCTGACGGTCCGTCCACAAGCAGTGCGGTCGTCTTTCCCAGGTCCTCCATGACGGTGACCACGGAGAGACCCTCCATGGACCTCATCCTCTCCTGGAGGGCTCCCGGGAGCTGTGACTCGGCCATTGAGAACAGCTGCGAATCGAGCACGCATCCGGACCCCCCCAGGCGAAGTACCCTTCCGATGTCCTGGGGGCCTATACCTCCCCTGGCGGCCACCGGCGGTGAGCGGGGTAGGCCGAGTATCCTTTCCAGGAGCTCTAGTGTGGGCAGCTCGGATATCCTACCGCCGCCCTCCCTGCCCCTTGCTATGATCCCGTCCGTCCCGCACCTGATGGCCGCCTCGGCCTCTTCGACGGAACAGACCTCCTGCAATGTCTTAAGCTTCATGGTCCTTGCTGTGTCGTAGATGCCGGTCCGTACCATGTCCGGGAGGTTGTCCTTGGGTGGGACCACCAGCGCTCTCAGGCCTTTCGGGACCCCCTGGGACAGCAGGGCCATGAGCCCTTCTCCGGTGGGGTCCACCCTCACACCGAACGGTACATCGCCGTCATCCATCTTCCTGACAGCGGAGGAGAATGCCTCAGTATCGAGGTACTCCGCGTCGATTATGCCCAGGGAGCCGCTCCTTGAAGCGGCCATGGCCAGGCCTGGACCGGCCATGCCGGGAGGGTCGTATATGATGATGTCGGAGCCTGTGCCGAAAAGCTCCGATATGGGTGGATGCGCCATGTCGTTCAGTCTCCGGAAAATCCCTTACGGATATTGGACCACATGAGTTCACTCAAGCGATAAGATGCATTTTCCTTTAACATGAATACCTTAATAAAAATTTTGTTTGATATTGGGCCCCCAAACTTGCTATTTTTACTCATTGACGAAAATAAAAAGAGCAATCATGTCCTATGTTGATGTCAAGTTCCATAACAATTATTTAACACGGAGTGAATAATCGGTAGGAAAGACATCAATTTCAAGGGGTCCAGTGGGATTAGCTACGATTAAATTGTTCATCAATGTATGAACGTTATGCTACATACAATTATCGAATAAGTGTAGTCTGTTTATCATGACCTTTCAGCCCCATGGGACCCTCTGGTGGACCGCTCATAGGGGGTTTAGGAAATGGGACCTTTCCCAGAGCGAGATAGTGGGTGATGGGGGGTTGACCATATTATCGTAAGGCCCCATCAATCAATTAAGCTACGAAGTGTATCAACCCTCGATGGGGTCTTTATCCGTTATCCTGCTGCTGTCGGCATCCTGCCTAGCCACAGCATCTTTGGCCGGGCTGTTCCTTGTCACCTTTTCAGGGAGAAGGCGGGGAATTGGCGTCCTTCAGGGGCTCAGGACCTCCCTAAGAAGACCCATTGAGGGCCTGGTCAGGGCCATACCCACAGCCCTGGTCGTTTCTGTGGTCCTGGCCTCCCTCTCGGTGGGCGACAGCCTGGAGCTCATGGTCAGAGAGAACACGGACAGGAACCTGTCAGATTGTGATGCATCCATCATATCGAACGGTCCCATGGATGATGGTCTGATGGAAAGGCTCTCCTCCATCTCCGGGTCGGATATCAATGCCTGGGCCCCCATCATCCAGAGAGATGCCCTGGGCAGGTCCGAAAGGACCGGGGATCGGACCGATATCAGGCTGTTGGCCCTTGACGATAGGGCCTTGGACCTCTCACCGCTGAGGAGCACCGACGGAGAGAAGCTCGACAGGATGCCAGAATGGACCGAGTGCTACGTGAACGAGGAGCTCTCCAGGTCGAGCGGTGCCAAGGAAGGGGACTGGATCCTGTTGGAGCTCGCCAATAACGCCCTTTCGGCCAGGAGCCTGCTCGGTATGAGCAAGGACGCTACCGTAAGGTTCAACCTGACCGTAAGGGAGGTCCTGAAGGACGTCGGGTGGGGCCATTTTAGGGAGGATGCCCGCTCTGAGGCGCCCTCTGTCCTCATAGCCAACCTCTCCATGGTCTCCTTCAGGCTTGGATGGAACGGCAGGAGCGACAGGTTCCTTCTCGACCTGGGCCAAGAGGGCAGCGTCGAAAGGGTCAAGGGTGTCCTCGATGAGGCGGTCGATCTCGATGCAGCAGGGA
>JBFYMY010000050.1:0-8574 GCA_041304645.1 Thermoplasmatales archaeon | reverse complement strand
ACTTAATTTCGGAGAAGAGCCAAAATTTATAGCTTGTTTGGTCGTCATCACCCTATTCTTCAATGAGTAATGATATTAGGCAAGTTCTTTGTATCTTTCTTCAACAAGGTCACCAGACACTTTTTTTCTCATCTTTCTGAATGTCTTAGGATCAAGGCCGGCATCTATTATCTGTTTTTCAAGGTCTTCTTGTATCATATTCCGTATGGCCGTTCTTACGACTTCGCTTCTGCTTTTAAATAGGCCAGACCTTACCTTTTCATCCAGGTAATCAAGGAGATTGCCTGTTACTTCGACCGAAACGTTCAAGATATCACCATATGGAGTAAGTATTAGCCGGCTAATATATTTTTTCCCAAGGTCGATCCGACACGACACAAGAACGAAAGAACGGATATCGTTCAGGTCGTCCGAGAGAGAGAATTCAATAGAAAGTGATCTTCAGTCTCCATTATTCTCATCTCACTGCTTTGTCAGGGTTTGATGGCATCGTTCATCTGTGTCAGTTGCCCTAAGAATATTTTTTTTCTCCATCCGCCCCATTGATCAGCGTGAGCCATCGATGGGTCAATTACATCTCTAAAGGGGCTCCGGGCTGCAAAGGTTCTCCTTGGAACGGGCAACTCGCCCGCAGCAGCCGCAGACATACTTGGGGTCCTTCACCAGCTCCTTCACTCTTTCCACATCAAAACCCATCGCTGGGCTGCAGACCACGCACATCCTGTTCTCAGGTATGTTTCCGCAGTCGCAGCTGCAAGAGCTCTCACCGCAGCATTCGCCTGGCATGGCAGCGACATTACCGTTCCATCTATTTCACTTGAACGGTACGTTCCGTAGCCATTCGATGTCGGACATGTAAAGGTCCCTAATATCCTTGGAGCCCAGGACCATCATTGCCAGTCTCTCGAGCCCCAGACCCCATGCGAGAACAGGCTCCTTCACTCCGGCGGGAAGTGAGACCTCGGGCCTGAAGATGCCGGCCCCACCTAGCTCCATCCATTTACCGTGCCAGTTCACAACAACGTCCAGGCTCGGTTCCGTATATGGATAATATGAGGGCTGGACCTTTATCTCATCGAACCCCATCTTGGAATAGAACTCCTTCAACAGTCCAATGAGCATGTTGAGGGATGCCCCCTCCTCCACCAATATCCCCTCTATCTGATGGAACTCGGGCAGGTGCCTTGCATCTATCGCCTCGTTCCTGAACACCTTCTCGACGGAGAACACCTTGAGGGGCGGCTCCGGATGGTCGTAAAGGTACCTTATGGTGTTCACGGTCGTATGGGTCCTCAGTATGGGTCTAAGCGACCTCTCCCTGGACCATTCATAGCCCCATCCAGTGGACCCCGTGTCCCCGCCGTTCTCGTGCACCTTCGAGAACAGCTCGAACGGGTCTATGTCCTTCCTCTCGTTGAACTGCAGCGCCCCGAGCGGGTCGGGAGTGTCCATGTAGAACGTGTCCTGCAGGTCCCTTGCCGGATGGTCCTGAGGGATGAAGAGGGCGTCCATGTTCCAGAGCTCGAGCTCCATACTGTTCCCCGCTATCTCCGAGAATCCCATGTCCAGGAATATCCTCCTTATCCTCTCTATGATACGGGACAGCGGGTGCATCCTTCCACCCCAGGGCGTGGGGGCGAAGGACTCGATATCGTACCGCCTGAACTCCACATCCCTCCATTTCCCGGACCTGAGCAGGTCGGAGGTGAGCTGGGTCACCTCCCGTTTGATCTCTATTCCGCTCTCCAGAACGTACCTTCCGTCCTCGGTGAGCTCCAGCCTCCTGTCCACATCCTCCTTCTCGATGATGACGTCCTTCCTGCCTTTGAGGTCCTTCAGGACCTCTTTGGGTATGTCCTCGGCCGCCATGTCCTTCCGGGACAGCAGCTGAACTATCTCCTCGTCAGGACCGGGCTTCCCCAAGGCCGCTTTGCCCGTTTCGGTCATCACAAGGTAGGTCTCCCCCCCATCCTTCCTGACCTTGGCCCACCTCTTCCTGTTCAGCCAGCCTATGGAGATGTTCACCTCTTCGGCCGTAAGCTTTCCTGCATCCTCAAGTTCCTTGAGGCTCGCTACACCTTCGTTCTTCCCAAGGACCTCTAGGGCCCTCCTCTCCGGAAGGCCCAGGGCAGCATAGGTCTTCCTTCCGAGGGAGACCCTGTGATGGACCTCTTCCTGAACGTCAAGGAGGCCCTTGCTGCGGAGCCACGAGGCGGCGTTCATTACCTCCACTTCCTGGGAGAAACCGCCCTTCCTCATGGCCTTCTCGGGGCGCAAAGACCTCTCGTCCTTCAAGGCCAGAAGGAGCCTCCGCTCGTTGAGGGACAGTTCCTCCTTGGTCCGCGAGAGCCTTTTCTGCCTTTCGTCCAATGATATCACCGAGCATATCCCCAAGCTGTTTCAGCGATTTAATCCCTTTTCGAGCAGGAGCTCCAGATAGGACCTCCTCTCGGTATCCTTGAAACCTGCTCTCGATAGCAGGTCGAGCACCCTCTTCTCGGCTCTTGCCACATCGTCCGAGACTAGCTCCAGTTCTACGAAGGCGCCCAAGTTCTCGACAAGGTCAATGGACACCTCTATACCTTCGAGCTCTAGGAGCCTTCGCGACTTCTTTACCATCATCGCCTTGGTGAAACCCAGCCTGTAGAACAGGTCGCAGGCCTCATCGGGGCCGACCCCCGGCGAGAGAGGTAGCTCCCGTTCGTACCTCGTCTTCGTGACCATGGATACCTTGGGGCCCTTGTATGTTAGCAGCGTCCTCCATATTTCGTCCCCGAAGGGGGCGAGCATCCTCTCGCTCCTGACCCTGAGCGATTCGTCCGTCAGGGAGAACTGCCTTGAAGGGTGCGACAGGTAGATGTCATTCTGCTCCTTGGTACCTTTTTCCCTCGCACCAAGGGCTTTGATGGTCGAGAGTGCCCTGAGGACCTCACGCTCTCCGTGTTCAGGGTCCAAAAGGAGGACCGATTTCACCTCGACCTCGTGGGGGCACATGGAAAGAGCATCTCCCATTCCCGATAATACCTTATCGCATTTAATTGGAAAAAAGTGTTAAATCGAAGGTCCGGCCTTATTGAACGACAAGGTGCATCGTAATGGCCAAGGATGAAAAGGGATCAGCCAAGGAGAAGAAGCTGTCCATGAAGCGCCGCTCCATCTGGGAAACGGCGACCAAGGCCCAGAAGGGGGCCATAGAGTCGATATCAAAGGATTACATGGATTTCATAGGGAAGGCAAAGACGGAGAGGCTGACTGTAAGGGAACTGATATCCGGACTGAAGAAAGCAGGCTTCAAGGACATAGCGCAGCAGAAGACCTGGAGGGCAGGGGCAAAGGTCTACATGGTGAACAGGGACAAATCCTTGGCCGCTGCGGTCCTGGGCAAGGAACCGATAGAGGACGGCGCCAACCTGATAGCGTCCCACGGGGATTCCCCGAGGCTCGACCTCAAGCAGAACCCGCTCTTCGAGGATGCAGATACAAAGCTCGCCCTTTTGAAGACCCATTACTACGGCGGGATACGGAAGTACCACTGGGTGAACATCCCCCTAGCCATCCACGGGACGGTCGTCCTGGGGAACGGCAAGGTCGTAGAGGTCCACATAGGCGAGGACCCGGCGGACCCGGTCTTCCTCATAACGGACCTGCTACCGCACCTCAGCAAGAAGCAGGGGGAGAGGAAGCTCTCCGAGGGCATCCAGGGGGAGGAGCTCCAGGTGCTGCTGGCCTCATTGCCCTTCACGGACAAGAAAGCATCGAAGAAGGTCAAGCTCTGGGTCCTCGATCACCTCCACAGGAAGTACGGCATGGTCGAGGAGGATTTCGTCTCTTCCGAGTTCGAGATAACCCCGGCCGGCCCCGCGAGGGAGGTCGGGTTCGACAGGTCCATGATAGGCGCCTACGGACAGGACGACAGGATCTGCGCCTTCACTTCGGTCAAGGCCCTGATGGACACCGCATCCCCCAGGAGGACGTCCATCTGCCTCGTTATGGACAAGGAGGAGATAGGTTCCGAGGGCCCCACTTCCATGCGGTCCCGATTCATGGAGGAGTTCTATTCTAGGCTCCTCGAGCTCAAGGACAGGGACTATCCCGACCGGAAGCTGATGGAGTCCCTTAGCCGGACATATGCGATATCGTCCGATGTGAACGGGGCCGTGGACCCCATCTTCAAGCAGGTCCACGAGCTCCAGAACGCGGCCAGGCTCGGTCATGGGATATGCATCACAAAGTACACCGGGTCGGGGGGCAAGTACAATGCTAACGACGCCTCCGCCGAGTTCATGGGTCTGATCCGGAAGGTCCTGAACGATGCCAAGGTCCCCTGGCAGACAGGGGAGCTGGGCAAGGTGGATGAGGGAGGGGGAGGCACCATAGCCAAGTTCCTGGCCGAGCACAACATGGACGTTGTTGACGCAGGTCCGGCGCTCATATCCATGCATTCGCCCATGGAACTGTCCTCCAAGGCGGACGTTTGGGCAACGTACAGGGCTTACGCTGCGTTCTTCGGTTCGTGAGAAAGGTCCGATGACGACGAATGCGCCCTATGCTCAGAGCGATAGTGCGCCCACCGGACAGACCCCAACGCAGGCCCCGCAGTCAACGCAGATGGCGGGATCCACCTTGGCCTTGTCGTTGTTCATGGAGAGAGCCTGGACCGGGCAGGTCCCGACGCAAGCTGCGCATCCTATGCATGTATTGGTATCGACCTTGACAGCCATATTGTGAGCCTCCTGAGATGGTCCTCCCCCGTTGGGGGATGATTTCGGTAAGGGCCCAGGATATTTAACGGTTACCAAGTCCCCTTGCCATGTCAGCACAGGGGCACGGATCATCCTCTAATAGATAGGGGGACATACTGGCGATGATGGACCTGGAACCTGCCCCCGGGAGGTCTCCCAAGATAGAAGCGGATGGCCCCATCAAGGAGCTGGACGAGCTTTCGCGCTCGGTCCCCAGGGACCCATCTGACCTGGAGGGATACTTCGCAAGGCACCTCTTCCCGTTACTCAACATAGGGCAGTGGGTATCCCTATTGCTAGATGAGGTCAAAGAGAGCGAGGTTCTGACCTTCGGCGCTGCAGCAGCGGCCCTTGGAGCGCCCAGAGGGGCCCGGGGCATCGCTGAATGGACATCCCTTGGAAAGATCAATGGCCCGACATACAAGCTCGTAAGGAAGGATGACCTGGGCCCAGGCAAGGTCCCTATCACCCCGACCCTTGACCTGCCCCCCTTCTCTGCCCTTGCCAGGGTCCAATCGGCCATGGAGCCCATGCTCAAGGGGGGAGACGGCAGAGAGCGAAAAGCATACCTGGGGCTCGATATCAGCACTCTGGGCAAGGACCAAGCATCGGCCATAGTGGTAGTCTCACCTAAAGACGAGGTCGACCTTGAGCTTGCATCCTTATCGGAACCGACATTCCCCTACATCCCGGGTTTCCTCTTCTACAAGGAGGCCCCGCAACTGATACCCCTCGTCAAGGAGGCCGTCATGAAAGGTGCCCCCCGTGAAAGCGTCCTTGTCCTGGATGGGAACGGAACCATCCATCCCAGAGGTATCGGTATAGCCTGCCAGATCGGTATCGCCCTAGACATGCCGTCGATGGGCCTAGCCAAGAGGCTCCTCTGGGGACACACAGGCCCCTGGGTGGGAGTTGAGGGCCGAACAATGGTCTCCTGTATAGATGACGAAGGAAGGACCATCGGTCATGGTCTCAAAGGGGAGAAAGGGAGCCCCCTCTACGTCTCAAGGGGGCACAGGACAGGACAGGACGAATGTCTTGCCTTCGCCATCGATGTACTGCAAGGCCGAAAAAGGTCACCGACGAAGCTCGCTCATATAGCGGCCAATCGTGCGAGACGTTCAGAATCCTGACCTGGCGGTGCGAAGGTCCCTCTGTTTCCTCTCCATGTAGGAATATACGGTAGAATGCTCAGAACCGGATAGCATCATCTCTATGGCCTTGGAGGCTATCTTGATCCCCTCAAGGTCCCCTATTATGGCGACCGTGTTCCCCTTTATGGAAACCATGCAGTCGGTCAGTTCCTCAACGAGCCTCCTGGTCCTGCCGTCGGTGCCTATGAGCCTGGACCTGACCTGTTCGCCCCTCTTTCTCGATTTCCCGGAAAAGTCCCTTATATCGAACTCCTCGTAGTACATCTCGTCCTGGAGGAGGAGGAGCGAATGCTCCGGTGAGAAACCCCTGCCCAGGGCGCGAAGGACATCCCTCATCCTGTAGGCTATGTACGGGTCCTTTGCACCCTCTTCGTGGAGGATGACCTCCCCGGTCTCCGATTCCACCTCTATATCCGTGCCCGACCTTTCCTTGAGGAGGCGGAGCGTGGACCCTCTGGTACCGATTATCACACCCACCCTGTCGAGCGGCACTTTCAGCGAATATACCATCTGAGACTCACGAGGAAGGGAAAAGGGCCCGGTATATTAAGATGACCCGGAACGGGAAGGTCAGGACCGCGCCGTCAATGAAGCCCGCCCGGCCCTCCCAACCTTTATATAAGGAAAAAGAGGTTCCCGCTTTCGGAGCGGATGAACCCAGATAGGATGAGCGGACCTGATTTTACTGGTCGGGAAAAATGGAGGAAACGGTTAAGTCCATCCTCTAAGCATGTTCGTACAAAGGCCGTTCCTGGATGTAGCTGGTAGTTGAGATGACGGAAAACGATGTCGATGCCGGAAAGCAGCTCCTGGAGGAGGCGCTCTGGCAGATCGAGGAGGCCAAGAAGGCCAGTCTCTCCACTTCGAAGGCCATGAACTTCATCAACCTCTCGAAGGAGGCGGCCGGGTACGGGAACGTCAAGCTCTCCATAGGCCTCCTCAAGAAGGCAAGGGAGACGCTTTTCAATGATCTGGTCGAGAAGCAGAGGAGGGATGCAGAGTCCCTGACCGATGTTCTGATCAAGCTCCGCGCGCAGAGGGCCATCAAGGATTCGGTGGAACGCTTCCAGAACGGGGACCTAAGGAGCACCTACGACCTTCTGCTGCATATGGGCAGGTCCAGCGAGGAAGCCCAGCAGGAGGGATCGGCGCCCGAACCCGGACAGACGATGCAGACATACGCGGAGGCGATAGAGGTCCTTCAGCGGTCATGGCTCAGGATGAAGCAGGAGGAGGGAAAGGGCAAGGACATGGGCAGGGCCCAGGGCATGATACGGGATGCCAAGGCAGCATTGGCCAGGAAGGAGTACAACAAGGTCATATCCATCTGCCAGGAGATGACGACCATCGTCCTCTCCCCTCACGACAGGCTGAGGGAGGAGACCGAGGAGACCATCGACGAGATAGCAAGGACCATGAAGGCCCTTTTCCCTGGCGAGGCAAGGTCCCCCAAGGAGCGCTTCTTCAAGAAGCAGATAGAGGACCTCATATCGAATGCCAGGGAGAACCTCTTGAGGGACAGGCCGGTGGAGGCAATAAACGCCTCCAGGAAGGCGAAGGACATCCTCCAGAGGATGGAACAGGAGAGCATCAAGGACGATATCCCCAAGATGATGATGGAGCTCAAGGGGGTCATAGACGACCTCCGCTCCATGGAAGTGGACGTTTCCTACGAGGATTACCTTTTAAAACAGGTAGAGGAGACCTTCTGGAAGAGCGAGTACATAAAGGCCAGGAAGATAGCCAACAAGCTCGAGTCCATAACGCGGAACGCCAAGGAGCACCAGAGGATGGCCCAACTGAATGACAGGCTCGGCGGCCTCAACCGTCTGCTCAAGGAGCATGCCGGCAGGGACGGTTACACGGAGGCAAGGGAGTTCATAGAGAAGGCCGTCACGCTCATGGAGCAGTCATCCTTCGATCTGGCCAATGGTCTCCTGGACAAGGCCCAGGACGCTCTCAAGGCCTGACGGATAACGATATATCCGGCAAGCCATTACGGCCGTTCCGTGCTGAAGCGGGTCGCATCCATCCAGTTCCTGACCAGCGGAGCGGCCATGGTCATATTCACCTATGTGGCCCTGTATGCAAGGGAGGTCGGCCTCACAAACCTCCAGATAACGCTCATGGCGACCATGGTCGCCAGTGCGGAGTTCATGTGCGTCTATCTCTTCGGCAGGCTCGCCGATATGAAGGGGAAGCGCAAGGTCCTCCTCATCGGTCTCGCATCGCTCTTCATCTTCTCCGGCGCACTTTCGCTAGCGTTCAACGGGACATCGCTCATTGTCCTCAGGGTGCTCACCGGCATCGGTTTCGGCATGTTCCCCGCCGCCCTGGCCGGTTACGCCTTCGAGGCCAAGGTGAGGATGGGCAGATATTCATCCTTCGGCTCCCTTGGCTGGGGCATATCCACCCTCATAGCCGGACAGATCGCCTTCTTCTACATCAAGGGCGCCTTCCTGCTTGCCGCGGTGTTCGTCCTTGCAGCTTTCCTTCTGGCCCTGGGCCTTCCAAGGATACCCGAGGTGAGGGTCAGCGTCCCCCTGCTCCCTGTCAGGATGATAATGAAGAACAGGAAGGTCCTGCTCCCGATGCTTCTCAGGCACTCCACCGCCTCCGCAATCTGGGTGCTATGGCCGCTCTTCCTGAGGGAGGAGCTCGGTCTCGACCTGTTCCAG
>JBFYMY010000049.1:0-13630 GCA_041304645.1 Thermoplasmatales archaeon | reverse complement strand
AATTAAAAATAATATACATATATATACTAATAATAGAAATATGTTATTATTTTTAGGAAATGAATAATGCTTTATTCGTTTTCTACCCAAGTTTGAGTATGTCGTGATGTTCCGATAAGCTTGCAGGTGAAAGTCCTGTCCGGGTAGGAGGCTGTCGACCCGATAGCGAGGGAAACAGGGTAAGTGGGGGACCGCTTGCACTGAAGCCTTCCGACAATGGCATCTAATAGGATGTCAACGCAAACATACAGGCCGTAACGAAAGTGAACGTATATGTAGCGTCGTAAGGTTACCATCCGTGCAGGCGGATGGTCAGAAGCGTCGAGCCCTTTCAAACATGGCGAAGACTAATGTTGGAGTGCACCCCCATTGTGTTCTTGTTGCTTAACTTGTTGTATCATTTTGGAGGGTTCACTCCACTATAGTCCTTTCGGTGATGTATAGAAAGGGTTTCTACAGAGCCTCTTCACGCTTCATAATGTAGAGTACGGATATTATTTCGCAGCCCCCTCCAACCTACCATTATACCGTTCCTCGTCCTGCTGTACCATTCTGTCGCAACGGTTAAGTATGGACAGATTTTACATGGACCCGGCTCTAGTTCACATCCCCGGGGGTAAAAGAATGGTCCAGACAAGCGCTTGCAGAACGGTCGATGAATTGGACTACGACAGGCTCTACAAGGAGTTCAAGTGGGAGGTCCCCGAATTCTACAACTTCGGTTTCGATGTCGTCGATAAGTGGGCCGAGGACAGGACCAAGCTCGCCCTCGTTTCCATCCTGGGGAACGGCGAGAGATCGAGGTACAATACCTTCTATGATATGAAGGTCCTCTCAGACAGGTTCGCGAACGTCCTCATCAAGCTTGGAGTGAAGAAAGGGGACCGCGTCCTTGTCATGCTGGAATCCATCCCCCAGTGGTACGTCGTCCTCATCGGTATGTTCAAGCTGGGGGTCATCCCCATGCCGGGAACGGTCCTTCTCACATCCAAGGACATCAAATACCGCATCAACAGGGCCGAAGCCAATATGGTCATCACCGACGTGAACCATGTCGGCCGCGTAGAGAGGATAGCTAGCGAATGTCCGACCCTCAAACACAAGATGGTGGTCGATGCCCCCGTTCTCGAGTGGCTCTACTACAAGGATGAGATCTACGGTGCTCAAGATGAGCTCGACAGGAGCAAGCTCGAACCCACCAGGTCGGATGACCCGATGCTCCTCTACTTCACTTCGGGGACGACGGGGCAGCCGAAGATGGTCCTCCATACCCATTCCTACCCCTTGGGACATGAGGTGACCGCAAGGTTCGCTCAGGCCCTGACATCGTGCGACCTCCACTGGACCGTTTCCGAGACAGGTTGGGCCAAGGCCGCCTGGGGCAAGCTCTTCGGCCAGATGATAGTAGGGGCCGCCATCATCCAGTGGGAAACGCCGGGAAGGTTCGATGCTGACGGACTTCTCAGAGCGATGGAGCGCTACGGGGTCACTACCTTCTGCGCCCCGCCAACGGTCTACAGGATGCTCATCCAGCAGGACCTTACCAAATACAAGCTGAACCTGAGGCACTGCATGTCCGCAGGGGAGCCCATGAACCCCGAGGTCATAAAGATCTGGAAGCAGAACTTCGGCCTGGACATATATGATTTCTACGGTCAGACCGAGACCGTTTGCGTCCTCTCCAACTTCCCCTTCATGCCCATAAAGTACGGTTCTATGGGAAAGCCCACCCCGGGCCATGATGTGAGGATAGTCGATGATGACGGAAAGGAGCTCCCGGCAAGTACAGAAGGCAACATAGCTCTGTACGTCAACGATGTATACCCTCCCGGACTGATGAAGGAGTACTGGAAGGACCCTGATGCCATGAAGAAGGCCTTCAGGCACGGGTTCTACTTCACGGGTGACCGTGCCTACAAGGACGATGACGGCTACTTCTGGTTCGTGGGAAGGGACGACGACGTCATCAAATCATCGGGATACAGGATAGGCCCGTTCGAGGTCGAATCGGCCCTCATGGAGCACCCGGCCATAGCCGAATGCGCAGTCGTGGGAGCACCGGACCCCAAAGGGGTGAGGGGGATAGTCGTCAAGGCCTTCATCCACCTCAGGAAGGAATATAAGCCCTCGGAAGAGCTGACAAAGGACATACAGGAGTTCGTCAAGAACATCACAGCTCCCTACAAATACCCCAGGCTCATAGAGTACGTCACTGAGTTCCCAAAGACCATCTCTGGAAAGATCAAGAGGAAGGACCTGAGGGAGAAGGACAGCAGCTGAGGGACCCGCCTACTCCCGACCCTTCCTTCGCTTGCCCTTTGCCTTCTTCCCCCTCTTCGGTGGCAGCTCGGGTTTGTCCTTCCTGCCAGAATCCATCTCCATGACGGGTTCTGGCGGGGGGATGTCCCTCCTCCTTGCGGCTTGCCTAACGGGTATGGTCTCGACCTCCTGCAGCCTCTGACGCCTCTCGACCATGTAATACCCGTAGAGCATCGCCACTATGATGAGCACAAGGACCGCTATCAGGACATAGACAAGATAGGTCTGCAGCCTGTCCCTGCTGTCATCATCATCGTCATCGGTCGGGGCCCCATCGAGATCGTTCTTATCAACGACCCTCACCGATACCGTCTTGGTATAGCCTGAGACACCGTCCAGGGATCGGGCGGTGATGTTCAGCACGTACAAGCCCTGCTTTACGTCCGGTGAGGATTCTATCCTCATGGTCGTGTTCCTGGAGGAGAACGCGGAGAGCTCGATGTTCGAGTTCTCAATATAGATATCCAGCGTGGACATCTCCGTTGCAGGTCCGGTCAGCTCCAGGGCGATGTTGTCGAAGGCGAAGCCCTTATTGGTCAGCTTGATGCTGACCGATGTGCTGTTGCCCTTGTAGAGGACTATGGTCGTCCTGTCCGTCTCCAGGTGGGGAGAATATATCCCCTTGGACAGAGTGAAATGGGATATGGGCGAGAAATCCTTGCCGTCGGAACATATCATGTCTATATGATAGACCCCTACACTGAGAGGTTTGGGTACGGCATATCTCGTATCCTTGAGGAGCGAGACCCAATCGGTGATATCTGCCCCGCCCGAGTACGTACCCATCCTCAGGAAGTAATAGACGTCGTCCCCGTTGGGGTCGGTCGATGGTTCCCATCTGAGGACCGGCTGTGACTCGGAGGTGGCCTTCGGGGTCATTGACCTGACCGGCTCCGGCGGGGTGTTGGCATCCGTCGAGATAGTCAGGGTGGAGTTGGTGAGGCTTCCGTTCAACCGTCCACCATTGACGCCGACCGAGCTCGGGACTATCTGGACAAGGTAGCTCCTTCCAGCAGAGAGCAGCTTGTCCGCTGGGGGGTCAAAGAACGTCTCCCCGGTCAGCATATGGTACCAATCGACCACAGGGAGGCCCGAGGAAACGTCCAGGATGCGAACGAAATATGTGACAAGGTCCCCGTCGGGGTCGAACGATTGGGCCCAGGTTATATGGGGCCTGACCGAGCCCGAGACCCTTGGTTGAACGGACCCGACAGGCGATGGGGGGCGGTCCCCGGGTTCCGATGTGTCTTCGAGTATGGTGAACTGGATGTCGCCCGAATCCGCCTCGTTGCCAAGCAGGTCCTTTGCCCTGACCTTGACATAATTGGAATAACCGTACTCCAAGGAAAGGTCGAAGCTGACCAGGTACTCCCCCTCTGCCTCCTCGTCCTCCTCTATGGTGCCCCTCAGGTCTTCCAGAGTGTTCCAGGGACCGTAGGCATCCGTTCCGGCTATGGTATAGGTGACCTCTACGGTCGAGGGGTCGACACCCTTTCCCTCATCCCTGACCCTCAGTCCAAGCTCAAGGAACGGGTCGGAGAGCGCCCCGTCCGGGAGCGGTGCTTCAAGTTCGAAGACAGGTCCGCTGACATCGACCCAGACCGGGAAGGCGGCCGACTCCGAATAATCCTTGCCATCGGCGCCGTTGCCCATCATGTCCTTGGCCCTGAACCTGATGAGGTTGCCTGCGCCCTCCCTGAAGGTAACGTTCACCCTGTAGTTCACAGAGCTCGGTCCCGTGGGATATGAATCACCCTTCCTCTGCCAGGGCTCCCAGGACATCGAGATCGGATTGTAGACCTGATAGTATGTGGACCAGGGGTCCACCCCTGAGAGGTCGTCCGATATGTTGATCGACAGCTGCACGATATTCTTGAGCTGCCATACCCCCGATGGCGGGGATATGGGGCCGAACACCGGGCCTTTGGAATCCAATCTGGGACCAGTCCTCATCTCCGTCGAGACAATGGACCTGTTCCCGGTTTGGGCCCTGGCAACGAACCGATGGTAGAGCTCTATGGGTCGGTCGGGGGTGAGCATGAACAGGTACGTCTCCCCGTTGGTATAATCGAAATCGGGGGCGGGCATCATCCTCATGTTCATGGTGAAGGGAGACCCCGGATACTCTATCGGCTCGGTACCTATCCCTTTGTAGAAGACCTCTACCTTGGGGTATCCCGGCTCCGGCAGGTCGCCTTCGGGATCGACATAGGTCATGGCGAAAGTGAACCTGGTGCCCACTATCCCTATCTCAGGGCTTACCCTTGGGTCGAGTATCGCAGGGGCCGCACCAGTCTCCCCGGATTCGGTCGTCCTTGTCATGTAGATGTCCTTGTTACCCCTCCTGTCATCGGTCCAGACGATGATGGTCTTGCCATTCGCCCCGACGCAGAGGGAGGGCTGGTCCTGAGATGAGTCCTGCACGGGTTCGTTGACGGTGACGACCTCCCCTTTCGTACCGTTCGCGCTCATGACAGTCATCCTTACATCGGCCCTCGGGTCCGACCTGCCGGGCGTCGTCGTCCAGACAAAATGGACGCTCCCTGAAGCGTTCATCTCGATCTGCGGTTGGTACTGGTAGCCCTTGGTGTCGGATGCATGGATGCACCCATCCGCAATGAACGTGGAGCCGCGGTCGGTGGAGTATGAGTAATATATGTCACCGCTCCCCGTTCGCGGGTCCTTCCATGCGGCATAGATATGTGTGGAATTGGAGCATACCGCCGGCAGCTCCTGTTCCGTTTCCGAGGTGTCCTTTGAGACCATCAGGCTCTTAGAGAAGCTTGCTCCCAGGTTGAAGGAGCTTGACATGTATATGTCCGAATTGTTGTTCCTGGTATCGGCCCATGCCACATGGAGCCTTCCGCTGCCGGGCATCGTCAGGGCAGGGTCGACGCAGACCTTGTTCCCTGGCGCATCGCTCGCCTTCACCGGACTGGAGAAGGACGAACCCGCTGGTGCCACGGCCACGTAGACCTGGGTATATGTGACCTTTTCCCTGTCGTCCTCCCAGCTGATGCCTATATCGCCCTCCGGCGATATGGCCAGGTCGGGGTCCGTCTGCCTGCCCAGGTAATAGTACGATACGAGGGCGTTCGGTGAGAACGTCGAACCTCCGTCGGAGGAGCTCGCATGGTAGATGAGGGGTCTCCCCTCCCTGTCGTCCTGCCAAGCGACATGGACCTTACCGTCGGGGTCAACCCCCACCCTGGGAGATTCCTGATTGGTGCGATCATCATATGTAGGCTTATTGGCCAGTGTATCATCGACCCTGACCTCGGGCCCGTAGGTCGTTCCGCCATCATGGGATGCACGGCAGTAGATGTCCCAGTCACCGGACCTCCGGTCCTGCCACACTATGTAGACATCGCTCTTATCGGATGCGATGTCCGGTCTGTCCTGGTTTGCGCTCGCGACATCCTGATTGACGAGCCTGTCCTGCTCGAAGGCCAGAGAACCTGCGCTGCTTCCTATCATGAGCGAGAGGAACAGAGGGACAAGGAACAGGAGCGATAGCGATGCCCCTGAGATCAAGGTCCTGCGGTCATCGGTCCGGTACATCATTTCCTCACCTCCCATCCAAGGTCATCATCGTCCGGATCGGAGACCTCGTCCAGTTCCTCTAACTCCTCGAACGCTTCCTCGGCGTCCCCGTCCATATCAAGGTCCTCTGCAGGTCCTGGGACCTGTGTCCCAACTTCCTCATCCTCCCAGGCCTCCTCGACCTCCAAAGAGGGCTCGGAGGGGCCTTCGTCATCAGTTCCCTCCCCGACGGGAGGAAGGCCTGCCCCGCCCCTCCCACCCTTACCGAGCTTCTTGCTGGTCCTCTTCGCCTTGCCTGAGGCCATCTTCTCCTTGTCCTCGGCCGTGAAGACCGTCCCGCACTTCATGCAGTATTCGTCCGTGAACCTCACCTCGGCATCACAGTAGGGGCAGACAGGCAGTCCATCTGACAGGTCCTGGACCCCCCGTATGGGCGTTGCCTCGATCGGTACTGGACGTTCCTCGTCCTTCTTCAGGACCACAGCCACTATCACACCACCTATGAAGAGACCCAAAAGGAGGGCCACCAGCATAAGGAGGAGCGCGTCCCTGAGGATGTCCCAGATGCTCTCGGTGCCGCCCTCCTCCGGACCTTTCCCGGTCGGGGCCGTCACCTTGACCATAGTCCTCTCGGATTCGGTCCTGTGTGTGCCGTCCGAGACCACGAGGTAGAGGCTGTGGACCCCTATGGTGTTCAGTGTGATGTTCAAGACGCGTCCGGTCCCCAGCCTTCCAACGATAGGGAACCCCTCTATGTCCGAATACCACTCGTAGGTGAGGTTCCTGCTCTCGGGGTCGTAAGAGGCCGAACCATCGAGCATCAATCCATCCCCTGCCTGGAGGAGGTCCCCGACGGGGACCGTCCTCAGGAGGGCGACAGGCGGGAGGTCCACTTCGGGGACCGTGACCTCGTACCGGACGGTCCCGGATATCACCCAGCCGTTACCGGCCCCATCCCTAACCCTGAACCTGACGAGATTGAATGGGCCTTCATCGAACAGGACCGTCGATGAGACCTTGAAGGTGCCTAGACCTAGGTCCTCGACAGTGTCCGCACGGGTCCATGGGGTGAAACCCCCGACCCCGTTGGCGACCCATCCACTGATGGTGGATACCGATACCTCGACATCGGTCTGTCCAAGGCCGGTGCCCCCGTCGTATACGTAAGCGACCACCTGCACACTGCGCGTGGTCAGGGGTTCGGTCCCGTTGGGCTCAAAGGACCTGAACGAGGGGAGCTCGCCATCCACGAAGATGCTGATGAGCGGGCTCTCTATAGAATTGCCCGCATTATCGCTCACCCTCCATTGGAGATATCCCCTTCCGATATAATCGGGGCTGAGCATCATCGAATGGACCACCACCTTCGCGGAGCCCGTCTGGTCGGCATTGACCCATGAGGCGGAATAGATGCCAGTACTTATCGATGACCTGTATGCCAGGGTCTTCAGGTCCAATCCTGAGAGCATGTCCTCCAGCTGGCATTTAACCTCGAACGGACCGGAGGGTCTGAGCATAGGACCCTTGTCAACAGGTCTTATGGCGGGAGGGGCCATGTCCGAGTTGAAAGGATAGGGCTGGGAAACGGATTCCGAACCCGTGACATCCTTGGCATACCACTGTATGTAATTGGAACCTGACTGGAAGCGGACCGGTGTCGCGTTCAGGACATATCCGGTCGGAACCTCATAATAGGATGTGACCCTGGACCAGTCCGTGAGGACGCCGACATCGCCCCTGTACACCCTGTAGCTGAAGGATGTGGTATCAAGGCCTGAACCGGCATCCTGGACCTTCACGGAGAGCTTGAAGTTACCCTCATTGAGCCATCTGTCCGCAGGAGGGCTGGGAGCGGAGAATGTCGGACCTGTAATGTCCACAAGCAGCATCCTGGACTCGGAAGGCCCTTTATTGCCCGCATTGTCAACCGAATACAGTGTCAGGTTCACCTGACCCTCGTCCAGTATCAATGTGTCCCCCGGTTGGATGGATGGGAGGGTCCTTTCAAGACCGCCCCCCATGTTCCGCACCTCCAGGACGAACCGGGATATCCCTGAGGACCCTATGTCCTTGACGGGGTCGAACCAGACCTCCACCGTCCTGTCATCGTCCATGGTGCCCTCGCCCTTCTCCCTGCCGTCAGGTATGACCTTGAAGGAGCCTATGCCCGGCGGGGGATAGGTGTCCACAGCGAGCGTGACCGTCAGGTTCCCATCCCAGGAGGCCTGAGCGGGTAGTGCTGCAGGCCCTATGTAGAAGGGCAGGGCGGGCCCGTCAAGGTCGTTGCCAGGTCCGGTCCAGTTGAGGAAGTACCCACCTTCGTAAGGTTCGAAGGCCCCCAGAGGTCTGCCTGTGGGGTCATAGAGACCGAGCAGGATACCGTCCGATGCCCCTTTTGACAGAGGCAGGCCCGATAGGGAATGGACCAATGACAGGTTGGTGATGGATATCTCCGAGCTCGCATTGAGCCATCCGCCGGTATAGGGACCGCTCCTGTCAAGGACCATAGGACCGTCAAGGCCTATGGATATGTTCCTGTCCAGCAGGAACTCCTGATTGAAGTAGTTCACATGCAACCCGGAGGCTGAATGGACCCTGGTCAGGACAAGGTCCACCCGTGGGAGGCTCCAATCAAAGGATACCACGAAGTTGACCAGTAGCGTCTGGAAACCGTCCGACCATGCGCTGGAGAGGGCGGGATAGAGGGTTCCGGTGTTCGAGAACACCCCTGTGGAGGTCATTTCGTAACGGGACTGAACGGCATCATAATGAATGACCGTGGAACCGGGACCGGAGTCTGAGTAGAGTTCTACCGAGACAGTATCTATGCTCTCAGCACCAGTATCGTCCATTGCGGGGACCGTCAGGGTATAGGGACCCTCCTTGGCGGACAGGACCGGAACGCTCAGACCATCCGACCAGAAGGATGTATCGGTCGATACCGCCAAAGGCCCGGCCCTGGGGTTCCTGTAGGTAAGGTCCTTGCCTTCCCAGTAATAGGTAGATCCGTGGTTCTCGGTCGTCCCGTAGGGGTCATCGCCAGGGGCCCCTATCAGGAGATCGACCTTCCCATCGCCCGTCGCATCCGCACAGAAGACCGAACCGCCGCCCATGGCCCCTCCCGGCAGGCCTGATATCCTTGGAAGGGATGTGGAGTTGATGACAAGGCCCTTGTCGAACATGGCCTTCGTCAGGACATGGATGCATCCGGTCAGCTGCTGGCTCGATGGGTCCGTCCAGCCTGGTGACCCTATGAACACCTCTGGACGACCGTCACCGTCAAGGTCCCCTATGTCGATGTCCGAACCAAGGTTCTGATCGCTCTGGTCACCATGGACAGCAATGTCGAAATCGTTCCTCATAGTGAGCGTCCTGCCGTCAAGGGATGCGGCCAGGGTGGAACCCAGAAGGATGAAGAGGGTGCCGCCATCCATGTACGACCTCTCGAAGGCATCGGAATAGGGCGTTCCCATGAAGAGCTCCGATCTCCCGTCCGTGTCCACATCGCCGCATACCAATGCTGCGCCCAGTTTATCATAGGGCCAGCTTCCCATGGCGCGCAGGTCGTACCCGCTCCTCAGGTCAACGACGCTAGGCCAGCTGGACCTCCCCTTCAGAACGTAGACCGCACCTTGGTCCGTGACCGAGCCGGGATCCGCCCTGGGCGCGCCAAGGACCAGGTCATCCATACCGTCACCGTCCATATCTCCTGAGGACAGGCTCTCCCCTAAGAGGTCGTTGTCCTGCGCCCCAACTATCTTGACGTCGCACTGGGCGCTCACCTCCCTGGTCGAACTGATGGGGCCGAAGAAAACGTAAACGACCCCGGCATGGTAGCGGCCCAATCCATGGTCGCCTACGTCATAGGGCCCTCCGAAGGCAAGGTCGTCCATACCGTCCCCGTTGAGATCGCTGATGGTGAGGGAACGCCCTGCCCTCTCCACGAGGTACCCCCATATCTCCTTATGGGCTTTGCCGGCCATGTAGCTTCTGGAGCCCCCCCAATAGATGCTCACCAATCCCCCGTCCGGGTGGTAGGTCGGAGGATAGGACCCGTCTTGGATGTAATACATGGCCTCCCCTATCACAAGGTCGGGTCTGCCATCATCGTTCAGGTCCCCGGTAGCTATACGTGAGCCGAGCTCGGAGCCCTCCGGTGCATCCTCATAGATGAGGTCTGCATCGGAGGATGCATAGTGCTTGCCGGACCAGCCTTCCGGTCCGCCGAAGAAGAGGAAGGTCTGACCCTGCCCCAGGCTGCCGCTCAAGGGACTTGCTATGACGACGTCCAGATAGCCGTCCCCATCGAAGTCCTCCATCAAAGAGTCGTGGCCGAACTTCGACAAGGGGCTGCCACCAATGAACTGTCCGTCCATTACCTTCCCCTCCATGAGCAGGCTCACAAGCCCCAGGGAATCGGACCCAGTGACCGCTCCCGGAGATGATACAAGGAGCTCCTCCCTACCGTCCCCGTTCATATCGATCGGGGAAATGGCCGTGAAGGAACCGCTGAAGACCGAAGGCCCCAATATATGCCTGGACAGATGGGATGCGTTCACGTTCCTCTGTGATAGCGAACCCTGGTCCAGTACCATACCCTCTCCGGAGTCCGGAAGCAGGTTGTACCTTCCGTCCGAACCGGGGGCCGCTATGAGGAGCTCCTCCCTTCCGTCCCCGTCATGGTCCCAGGGACAGAGGACCCTGCCAAGAGCGTCAGAGGAATCCTCTCCGAACACGGTGGTCCTGGCCGTTGACCTGCCTATCGAGATCGGGGCGGGTAGCAACCTTCCCATGAAGATATCTACCTGTCCCGAATAATAACGCTCCGGGTCCCAACCTGGAGCATCTGGCATTCCGACGGAAAGGTCGAGCATGGCATCCCCATCGATATCACCCAAGGATAGGGCGGCCTCCGTGAGGCCGTCAGCACCAAGGGACAACCTCATGTTGGGGCTGAAGCCAGATGTTGCTTCGACAGTTATGGTGGTCCCTGCCGCCACACCTGGGAAAGAGGTGCCGCCTTTGAACAGACATACCCTGCCGGAGCCATCGAACCTGTACGAGAAGGCGATATCATCGGTCCCGTCCCCGTCGAAGTCACCAAGGGCGAGCCCGTTCCCTATATGCTGTGCATAACCTGACCCTACGACATAGGAGCCGTAATAACGAACCATCGGTCCCGAGGCAGTGAGGTCCAATTCCCCCAGGCCTGATGCCGTGCCCTTTATGACCTCTATCTCCCAGGAACCTATCGCTTCGTTCTCGAAGGTGGAAGATGCCTCTATCATTCCGCCGCTCCCCTCGCTGCACAGGACCAGTTCCTCAACCGAGTCAGCATCCAGATCGCCAATGTCCAACCTCACACCCAGGTGGTCCCCGGGGTCCCTACCGTATACATGTCCGAACAATGACATCGTACCTATGTCCTTCCTGCAGCCGAAAGATGACCTTGACTGGCCCGAAACGATATAGACCTCACCGGAATCCCTCTTAAGGTCGCCTATTCCGTCCGCAAAGGGGGCCGATATGACAAGCTCGTCCATTCCGTCACCGTCCAGATCGGCCGTTCGTAATGAGTGTCCGAACTTGTCGTTTTCGGTAGTGCCTGTTATGATGAGGTCTGCGTCCCTTTCCGCCCAAAGCTCATGCATCTCGCTAGGGTCCCGTGCGAAGAAAACCATCACAATCCCGCCACCCCGGCCGTAAAAGGACCCGGGTGCGCCCACTATCAGGTCCTCTTTTCCGTCACCGTCCAGGTCCCCCCCCGCTACCGACGCCCCTATGCCTGAACCACCCCTGGCATAAACGGTCGAACCCCATATGCTCATTGCATCGTCCCTGCCAAGCATCTCTGCGTTCTCCCCCGCCCAGACGGGACCGCCGGATGGAACGCCTATGGTGGTCGCGGCCAGGATGGTCGATATCAGGACCGGTAGGACCATGGACAGTGCAATGCTCACTTGTAATAGCTTGGCGGTCAATTCTCTTCCTCCTTGGATCAGGCCCCTGAATTCGAAGGGACACTAGAGGGCATCATATCTGGACAGGAGGAAAAAACCCACTACTGCATATAAATACATTTTGGGTTATTCACGTATTGACGACCGACGGAAGGGTAGGGGCCTTGAATGGGACCTGAGCCCTGGGACAGGTAGTGATGATGGGACGGTCCATTCCCAATAGGAATAGGGGCGCTCTCCTAGCCCTCATGTGCCACGGAGACCCGGATAGATGTTACAAGGTCAAAGGCAGGGCCCTCCCGCTCTGCGCAAGGTGCATAGCGTTCTATCCCCTGTTCATCATCATATGCTTCCTTTCGATGCCATTCTTCCTTCTCTGGAAGATCGAAGCTCTGACCATGACGATCGTTTTCGTCCTACTGGTATCCCCGTTGGTCCTGGACGGAGGCACACAGTATTTAGGGTGGAGGATGTCGAACAATCCTTTGAGGACACTGACGGGAGCTCTAGCAGGTCTCGGGTGCGGACTGGCCCTGTCATACCTTTCCGTACGGCTGCTTCTGATACTGTTCCGTTCTCAATAGAAGGACCTGCACTCTGGACAGTACCAGGAATTCACCCGCTCCTTGAACAACATCTGGGTCCCGCAGACCGGACACGTCTCCCCTTTCTTCTTGGCCGGAGGCTGGGCCTTGAACATCCCTGCGCCAGCGTCCTTCTCGCTGAACCCGACATCACCTGGCTTTTTAAAATCGAATGTGGCGGGAGATCTGTCCTTGAACTTCTTACCGGCGCCGCATTCCGGACATTTCTTCGATGATGACGGAATCGGGCTACCGCAGTTCCAGCATTCAACTGTATTCTCTACGCTCCCCTCCCTTCGTGAGGGTTTAGAGGGTGGTTGTCCTATAACCTTTTTTTTTTTATTTTTGGAGGTTCGTAATCCTCTTCCTCCTCATCCTCATCATCCTCTTCATGATGATGGTGGAGCTTCTTCTTTGCTGGAGGCTCGTTGTCTTCCTCTTCCTCTTCCTCTTCTTCGTCCTCTTCTTCCTCTTCATGATGATGGTGAGGTTTCTTCTTTGCGGGAGGCTCGTTGTCTTCCTCTTCTTCGTCCTCTTCTTCTTCCTCTTCCGCCGGTTCCTCCCGTAACATCCCCTTGCGGCCACATTCATCACAGACGAATTTCAAAGGCCTCTTCTTGGAGGTGATCTTAATGATATTTCCGCATTTGCACCTTATCTTGAGGATGTCTTCTTCTTCTTCTTCCGCTTCTTCCTCTTCCTCTTCCTCTTCTTCTTCCTCTTCTTCTTCTTCTTCCTCTTCCATTCTCTTCTTAGGTTTCTTAGCCGTACCCCCAACGACAAATATCTCTTCATCATCATCATCAAGGCTCATAGGTCTGTAAGAGGACCTTACCGCTCCCTCGTCGGAACCTCCTTTTATCGAAAAGCCGCTCTTGTTATCATCCTTCTTCACCTTGGGCTCTTCTTCCTTTGAAACCTTCTTCTTGGGAGCTTCCTCCTCAGTGTGCTTGACCTTCTTCTTGAGGGGCCTGTCCTCTTCCTCCTCCTCTTCCTCCTCCACAGGCTTCTTCTTCTTTTTGGGAGGTTCCTCCTCAACATGCTTGACCTTTTTCTTGACAGGTTCCTCTTCAACGTGCTTGATATGCTTCTTTTCGTGCTTCTCAGAGGACCCCTTCTTGTCCATGCCGTGTTCCACCTCGTACTTCTTGGCGAACTCGGCTGCCTTCTCGGCATAACGTCCCTTGGCCTTCCATCCGCACTTCTTGCACCTGTTGAACGGAT
>JBFYMY010000048.1:0-11005 GCA_041304645.1 Thermoplasmatales archaeon | reverse complement strand
CCGAGCAGCTCTTCCATTGCATCTGCCGGAGAAAGGACCTTTACATATTTGGAATCGATAGCCCATAGTTCCTTATCGCTGGTCAATAGTGCATCTATATCGGAAAGCATGGCACAGGCGATGATAGGAGAGTCCTTCTTGGAGACCATCCTCAATGCCTCCGGCATATTTTGGATGTAATCCTCCCTGTTCTTGATCTCACAATAGGAGAAGAGGTCATCCATTCTCTTGAGGACCATTTGTTCATCATCACTTGATACCTTCTCCTCTATGTTCATTCTCAATTCCATGATGATATAATCACTTATTACCATCGTATGCCTCTCTATCAGAAGTTCCATCAATTTGCTGATCCTACCATCGAATGCTATGGCCGAATAGAGCGTGGAAGTATCCACTAATACCTTCATTCAATATCACCGAACATCTCGGAGAATATCCTTTGTCTGACCTTCTTCCCACCCTTTAAAAGGTCCTCTTCCGTGATGCCTTCCTTTTCCATGATCTTCCGTATGTCATTCAATGCCCGGATCATCTCTGCTTTACGGACAGCATCTCGAATGAACTCAGCCCTTGAGGGGAAATCACCGTTGTCCACATATCTATCAATTCGTGCCAGCTCCTCAGAGGGGAACCTGATCTGGACCGATACCATCTGAGCCATGGAACGTAATTGTTTTCAATCACATATAATCATTTCCCTCGCAAAGGGATGCTTTAACCCTAAAACACAACCATTGGGTCCCGTTACAACAGAAATGAACGAACGTATATTTTTCCTATAGGCCATTGATGCCAACGACAGGCGAAAGGCTTTTAGGCCCATTGGCCATGGGCCATCTAGTGATATCATGACCCAGATAGAGGACGTAGTCATCAGGAAGATACTTGACAGCAGGGGAAATCCGACCGTCGAGGTCGAGGTATGGGCCGAGGACGGCTTCGGCATGTTCGGGGCTCCGAGCGGTGCCAGCACCGGGAAGTATGAGGTGACCGCCTTCCCCAAGATAGGGGTGGATAAAGCGATATCAGTCTTCAGGGAAGAGGTCGTACCCCAGATGGTAGGGATGGACGTCCTCTTCCAGGAGGAGATGGACGAGATGCTCCGCGAGACCGACGGGACCAAGGACCTATCCAGGATCGGAGGGAACCTGATAGTTGCCGCATCCATAGCCAATTCCAAGGCGGCGGCCGATTCATTGGGTATGCCCTATTACCGGTACTTGGGGGGACTTATGAGCATGGAGCTTCCGTACCCCTTGAGCAACGTCCTTGGCGGCGGAAAGCATGCCATAGGGGGGACCGACATCCAGGAGTTCCTTGTCGTTCCGCAGGGCGAGACCTTCGTCGATTCCGTCTTCGCGGCCGCCGCCGTCCACAAGAAGGTGGGCTCGCTCCTCAAGAAGAAGTTCCCTGGTGCCGCTCTTGGCAGGGGGGACGAAGGCGCATGGGTGGCAAAGCTCGGCAATGTGGAGGCCCTTGAGCTCGTCTCCAAGGCATGCCAGGAGGTCTCCGACGAGGTCAAGTTCCCCGTCCAGCCCAGCATGGACGTCGCCGCATCATCGTTCTTCGAGAAGGGGAAGTACAAGTACTCCGACAGGACCCTCGACAGGGAGGGCCAGGTGGCTTTCATGGCGGAGCTCTATGACAAGTTCGGCCTATTCATAATAGAGGACCCCTTCGACGAGGAGGATTACGAAGGGTTCGCTCTGCTCACCGACCAGATAGGCGACGGATGTCTGATAGTAGGGGACGATCTCTTCGTGACCAATGAGGAGAGGCTCGACAAGGGTATAGAGATGGGAGCCTGCAACGCTATCCTCATAAAACCCAATCAGATAGGGACCCTCACTTCGACCATAGAGACCGTGAAGCTCGCTCAGGAGGCTGGCTACCAGACGGTCCTGTCCCATCGCTCGGGAGAGACCGAGGACCCAACGATAGCCCATCTGGCCGTCGCCTTCCGCTCCATATGCATAAAGACGGGTGCGGTGTCAGGTGAGAGGACAGCGAAGCTCAATGAGCTCATCAGGATAGAAGAGGACATCTGAGACTTTGTTCGATACGGGAGAAAGGGTCTATGATCACATGGTCCCCTTCCTTTTTCTGTCGAGCAGTCCCTTCAATCTAAGGAAGGTCTCCCTGTCCAATTCCCCCTTCATGAACCTCTCAGCAAGCTCTATGAGCATCTCATCGATGAGGTCCTCGTTCGAGACGTACTCATAGACCGTTCCAGAACCCTTCTCCACTTCCATGACCGCCCTGTGCTCCTTGAGTGAGCGGACGATCCGGTACAATCGG
Organism: Thermoplasmatales archaeon; assembly: GCA_041304645.1. Classification (GTDB taxonomy): domain Archaea; phylum Thermoplasmatota; class Penumbrarchaeia; order Penumbrarchaeales; family Penumbrarchaeaceae; genus JALOTP01. Next base: position 8,704 of record JBFYMY010000048.1, on the reverse strand, counting down.
GACTTGGATATGTCTGTCCGCTGGAGGAGCTGGTCCGGGGTCAAGCCAGGTTCGCTCCTTATCATTTCGAGGACCTTTCTCTGCTCGGGTAGGATCCCTTCCCAACCTACGGTTCTGGACGGGTCATGGGACGATGAGTAATAGGTCCTCATCCTTCCGGTCTTCCTGGAGAAGACCTCACGCTTTTTCTCAAGGAATCGCAGATGGTATTCCAGTGTACCCTTGTTCAGACCCAGGGACCTCTGTAGTGAGCCGAAGGAGATGCCTGGGAGCGAACGGATCCTCTCAAGCAGCACTTGCCTGGTCCTGTGGATGTCCGCTTCCTCGGTAACGGCCATGGGATCGACCAGCCCCATCACTCCTCATGGAGGATAGATCTGAGAGCTGAATAGATTTCCCCATCATAAGTGTCTCTCCTTGCTTTCAAGGCCTTCTTCAGTTCGGTCCTCCTTGAATCCCTTGGCAGTTTCACACCTTCGAAGGGGGCTGTCTCGATCTCGGAATAAACTATCCTTTCTCTCAAAGTATCGAACTGGACGTCCATCGGTCCGTTCCGGGGCAATCCGTCAGGCGACAGGCGTTCGGACCATACCTGGGTAACCGATCCCCCTTCGAAGGTATGCGGGGTCATGCGGGGGGTAGGAACATCGATAAGGTCATCCACATGAGATGGCGCCTCTTCTTTCCTCTTCCTTTCCCTCTTATAAATGAAAAGGGAGATGATGCATAGGAACAATACGAGACCTGATGCGATCAGAACGAAGGGAAGGGAGCTCTTTTCATCGACACGATCCTTCCCGGCCACATCCAATACCATTATGATCTCGCATGTTCCATTGTAACTGTCGATCGCGCGCAGTCTGAGCGTATAGGTCCCTTTGTCCAGGGTAAGGTTCAGAAACTCTCCCTCCCCCACCAATCCGATACCGTCTATGTACCATTCGTACCTTACAGAGTCGCCATAGGTTAGGTCCAGGTCAAGCGATGAGGCCGAAAGGGTGAACGTTTCACCGCCCTTCACTTCCTTTTCGGGGGTCGATATCGATGCGTTGGTTGGCGGTCTGTTCGTTTCCGCGGTCCAAGAGAACTCATCTGTCCTGTTATCGTCGGAAGGATCATTGGTAGTATTCCCATCATTGATCGTATCATTATCTGGCGGTGTATTGTTGTCTATCGGTGTTGGAATGTAGTTCATGGTCACATTCCAAACTATTATCGTGCCGCTCTTATATTCGACGGTTATTCGGAAATAATGGGAACCATTGAGGGTAGTGTAATAGAAACTATGAAGTTTGTTGAGAAAAATATTTCTCGAATGAGGTTCACCCTTAATGCCTATCCTGTTGTCTGAGGGAACTCCGTGGCTGTAAATACCGAAAGAATTTACCTTTTCGTTCATACCCTCTTCATATGAGGAATAATAGAACAGACATTCTCTGTATTCTTCAAGGAAATCGAACTCCTTGAGGCCGACTATAGGCACTTCTCTGATGGGCAGGGTCACATTCGGGTCGACCTTTGCCAGGAAGGGGTAACTACCGCTCTCATAGTCTATATCACTGATATTGGTCCCCCCCTCTTCACTTTCTGTATCGAACCTCCCATTACCTTGAATAATATTCTTGAACAGGTCAGGTATATAACCACTCAGGCTGAAGATGCCACTAGCCAAATTGTCCCTTATCGAATTATATGCCAAACCACTATTACCGGTCGTGACAACCCCGTTCTTGAGATTGTTCTCGATGAAATTGTTGAAGATCTGATTAGAATAGCTTTCAATGTAGACCAAACCATCACCATAATTGTCGCAGAGCCTGTTACCAGCTATCAGGCTCTGGTTCGTTCCATTGAGATAAAGCCCTCCGTTCGAGTTGTTATGACAGCTGTTGTTCCTGATTATTAGGTTGAACCCATGATGGATACGGATTCCATATCCATAGGAGTCCACTTCATTTCCTACCAATCGGGTGCAATTGTTGCCCATACCCTCCAGGAAGATACCGGAACTACCCTGTAATCCATGTCCACGGATCTTATTGAACATGATATCGTTCCAATGGTTATCTTTGGCCAACCTTATCCCGGACAATCGGTTACCGTTCATCTCATTATTTTGTATCAGGTTATTGTCCGACCGGTTGAGGAAAACATGACAATTGCTACTGTTCTCAAACAAATTCTCCCGAATGACCACATTCTCGGCATTATATAGCGATGCTCCGAACGCTGCATAATTGAACCTACAGTTCTGGACAGTGATATATTTCGTGGTATTGGCGATGAAAATCCCGAAAAGGGAATTATTGCCAGGGACCCATCCATCGAAAAAGAATCCTTCTATGATGTAAGGATCGCTCTCTGTCCCGGTCCCGGATACCACACCGTTGCCGGCCGTGAAGTCGGAATCGCCCTCTATGAGTATCGGCTCATGCAGCTCGTACTGTCCCCTTGTTCCATCGATGATCGGGCCGGTCGTTCCATCGGACAAACCGATCGACGAGATCACCGGCAGGACCAGAAGCAGGCACAGCAGGGTCGTTGCTTTTCCACAGGACATGGGCTTACACTCCTTTTACATCGCTATGGCATTGAGGCCGTTATCGGCTTATGAATGCATTATGAGCATGGAAGAACAAGCTGGCCAAGAAGGGGTATTTCCCCTTTCTGTTCTTATCGCGTGATCATCCCCATATCACGATCCCTCCCGACGGGCCCTTCAGAAACCCTTTTTAGCAGCCATGGGCTTGACCCGACGGCGAAACAAGATGAAGCTCCTCTGCGGCTCTTCCAACCCGGCCCTCTCAGCCAAGCTCGCAAATGCTCTGGGATGCCCTATCGTTCCTGCTGAGATCAAGCGGTTTCCAGACGGCGAGCTCTACACAAGGCTGCTGGAGCCTGTCAGGGGGGAGGACCTGGTCATCGTCCAATCCACATATCCGGACCATAACGCTTTGGAGATGCTCATACTCTCATCCCTGGCAAGGGACCAGGGGGCCAAGAGTGTCATGGGGGTCATACCCTACTTCGGTTACGCCCGGCAGGACCGCGTGTTCAAAGAGGGCGAGTCCTTCACCGCAAGGACCATGCTTCGGCATCTGGAGCTCGCATTGGACCACATCATCTGTGTCAACCTCCACAAGGAGGCGACCCTGAGGGAGCTCTCGAGGCCCGGTTCGGGCACCAATGTATCGGTCATGGGGGAGATAGGCTCCTTCCTCAAGACCAAGGGGATAGACATGGTCCTTTCCCCCGACAAGGGGGCCATAGCCTATGCAAGGGAGGCTGCCGTGACAGCAGAGTGCCCCTACGATAATCTCGAGAAGACCAGGCTCGACGGCATGAGCGTGGTCATGGCGCCCAAGGACCTTGATGTAAGAGGGAAGAGGGTCGCCATCGTGGATGATATAATAGCAACGGGCGGGACCATAGTGAAGGCCCAGGAGATGCTCAGGGCCCAGGGTGCCTCCCGTGTCGTGGCATGCTGCGCCCACGGCCTGTTCACATCCGGGGGCCTGGAGAAGCTCAGGCCGGTCCTTGACGGCGTCCTCTCGAGCGATACCATAGAGGGAGCGACCAACGGCTATTCCGCTGCCGGTCCGATAGCCAGGGCGGTGAAGGATGTGGTCGTTTGAAGGCCAGGAAAGGCGACCTTGACGTCCAGGGCAGACCGCTCGAGGAAAGCTACATCCTCAGCCGCGTCGGCATCAAGGGGGTCAAACGCCCCATCACCATAATGAGACCGGGAAAGGCGGTGGCCCTCTCACCTACCATAGATGTATCTGTGGACCTCCCCGCAGAGCAGAAGGGCTCTCACATGTCCAGGCACATGGAGGTGCTCAAGGAGGCAATAGACCAAGCTCTCAAGGAGGAGAACGATTCCCTGGAGCGGTTCGTCGAGAGGGTAGCCTTCGCCCTTCTCCGCTCACATGACTATGCAAGGTATGCCGATGTGAGGCTCTCCACGGACTATTTCCTGGAGAGGACCTCCCCGGACGAGCGCAAGGTCATGGAGAACTACAGGCTGTTCGCCGAGGCAAGGCTCATAAGGGGCAGCAGTAAGGCATACAGGTCCATAGGCGTCGAGGTCTCTGGGATGTCGGCCTGCCCCTGCGCCATGGAGAACGTGAGGGAGCTCATAAGGGAGGACCTTTTAAGAAGAGGGGCGGACGTGTCACAGCTCTCTCTATTCGACAGCGTTCCAGCCCCGACGCACAATCAGAAGAACATCGTCCATCTCGAGATAGGGGCCGAGAACGAGCTGAATATTGATGCCGATGACCTGATAACACTGGTGGAATCACAGTTCTCTGCCCCGACCTATGAGATGCTCAAGAGAAGGGGCGAGGCCAAGCTCGTCCTTGACGCCCATAGGAACCCCAAGTTCGTCGAGGACATAGTCCGGGACATGATCCATGCCTTCCTTGACAGGTACAGGGACCTGCCTGACGAAGCAACGCTGCACGTGAGCTCGGTATCCCTGGAGTCCATTCACAAGCACGACGCCTTCGCAGAGAGGACAGCGACCCTGGGCGAGCTCAGGGAGGGGACGGGCCACAGGGTGAGGGCCGGTTCCAAAACAATTATACGTACAGACAAGCCTTAAGGGGCGGTCGATGGAAATGAAGAAGATACTGGTCCCCACATCAGGATACATACCCGCCAAGGAGAGGGCCGATGCCATAATTGAGGTAGCAAGGAGGTTGGGGGCCGATGTCATCGTTGTTCACATCAGGGACCCCGCTCATATCGCTCCCACCACCAAGGAATCGGAAGGATGGGCGGCCCTCAAGCTCTTCGAGGACAAGGGCAAGGCATCAGGCGTCAGGGTGAGCTCGTATTTCGCAGCAGGCGAGCTTCTGCCGACCCTAAAGAGGTTCTCGGAGGAGCACAGGCCAGACCTCATCCTGGTAGGGGCCTCCACGGACAGGTCCATAGCGCAATGGGTGACCTTCGAACTGATATGCGATTGCGAAGTGCCGGTCCTCGTCATACCTCAGGACATGAGCCACCTGATATGACCCCAACGGTTCCGACACCTTCGCCCACCCCACTCAGGTAGTCATTATTACCATACCGGTCTGGACCTTTCACAATACAGTTTCTCAGGAATGGGGCGTAGTACCCTCATCGAACGGAGGACGGGTCGTGACCGGATGCGATGTGGAGCTCATAAGGATGGCTCGGGGGGACAGTGCTATAGAGCTCGCCCGTGAGCTGTTCAAGGGGAAGGGAGGGATAGATAGCTGCTCACTGCTGGTCCTCCCCGACGATAGGCTCTGCAGGGAGGTAAGGGGCCATCTTGCGGGCAAAGGCGGGGCGGTGACGACCTGGGTCGTCACACCATGGGGCCTTGCAAGGGAGCTCTATACAAGGATGGGGCTCCAGGCCCCGGTCCTTGACAGGAAGGCAAGACAGCTGCTTCTGCGCAGGGTCATGGAGAGGACACAGAGGACCCCGCTGTCGCTCGATGAGGTTCCGAGGCCGGGGATGGTCCGGCACATCTCCGAAACCATTGAGGAGCTCATTCTGCACGGTGTGGGACCGAATGAGGTGAAAGGTGCAGCAAGGACGGAGAGGGCGAAGGCTCTATCCCAGGTCCAGACCGCCTACATGGCGGAATTGAGGGGGCTGGGGCTCATAGACACAGCAGAGGTCCCGGACCTCGTCCTCAAGGCATTGAAGGGGGGCTGTCCCCTGCCGCCATGGGACTCGGCAGGCTTCTACATGGTAAGGGACCAACCCGCACTGTTCGCCCAGCTCTTCTCGTTCATCATAGCATCCGCTCCGCGCACCCTGATAGTGGACACTGTTCACGGGAGCGCCCCGTCGTTCATCCCGCCCGGTGCAGCGGTCCGGGAACTTTCGGGCGGGGGACCGGCAAGGTTCGAGGTCCCACTGGAGGGTTCGAGGATGAGGGGGGTCATCCGCTCCAGAGGGCCCATGGATAGCATCATAGGACAGGACTGGAGCGAAGAGCTCCGAAGGGCGGCAAGGAGGATCAAGAGGACCATACTGGAAGATGGCTCGAGCCCAGCTGCCATGGGCATCATGCTGCCTTCGGAGAGGAAGACGGACCCTTGGACCTTTTCGGTCCTCAGGGAATACGGGGTCCCTTTCGACCAGGGCAGCAGGTATCGGGTCCTTGACGTCCCGGTCGTAAGAGGGCTCCTTGACCTCTTCAGGTCCGCCGACCAGGGCTTCCCAAGGGAGGTCCTGCTTCCCGCTCTCTCCCTCCCCCATTACGGTCTCAGGGACGATGAGGGAAGGACATTCTCCCCGACCGAGCTGGAGCAGCTCACCAGGGAGGCTTTTGTGATAGGGGGCGGCATGGACCCCGTCAGGTCATGGACCGGCCCCATCTCCATGCTCTCCAAGGATGAGGGCAAGGGAGAGAGGCTCAGGGATGCCGCAGCAAGGGCCCTTGGCCCTCTGGAGAGATTGCTCACTTCCATCTCCGACCTCAACAGGTCAAAGAGGAGCGTGGAGGAGCATCTTGAGGGGATGCTAAGGGTCTGGGGATCGCTGGGTGCTCTCAAGCTCGCTGAGAAAGATGATGATAGGTCTGGCCCCATGGACGGGGCCAGTATCGCATCCAGGGCGTTCTCTAAGCTTATGGATGCCTTCTCGACCGTGAGGGCCCATGCGGTCCTCGCCGGAATGGAAAGGAGCAGGCTCAGGGACGTTCTGGAGCTGCTCGGTTCCGAGCTATCGGCATCCTGGCTCGAGGAAGGGCAGGGTCAGGGTGGCATAAGGGTCCTATCCTATGACGAAGGGTCCGGTATGGCCTTCAAGCACCTCTTCGTCCTGGGATGCAACGAGGGCAGCATGCCGCCAAGGGAGGGCGGCTTCTCCCTGCTATCGGACATGGAGAGGAGGGACCTGGGCCTCCCCCCACTGAACAACAGGAGGCAGGCACTTGAACGGCTCTGCCTGGCTCTGTCCTCGGCGGAGCACCCCGTCATCGCCATGCACAGGACAGAGGGAGGCAGCCCAAGCCTTCCCTCTCCGTTCATAGAGGCTCTCCAGCTCGAACCCCTGCCGGATGACGGCCTGCCCATGTCCGATCAGGATGTGCAGAGGAGGTTCTCGGAGCTCAGGGACCCGCTGGCGCTCGCCCTCAACGGGCCGAACGACACATTGGACCCCAGGCTCAGGGACGGTGAGGCGCTCCTGTCACGTTCTGACAAGGTGATGGCAGGTCATATCCGTGCCTCATCGGAGGGCCGGTCAAGGGATAAGGTCCTGGCCTCTGCGGGCCTGACCGGCGTCATAGAGGACCCCGCACTGCTCAAGGACCTGGGCGAACGCTTCGGACCGTTGCACATCTGGTCCGCATCCAGGCTCGAGAGGTTGAGGATATGCCCGTATTCGTTCCTGGTCCGCTATGTCATGGGAGTGCAGGAGCTGGACGAGGTCAGGCCTGAGGTGGGGCCCGACAAGCTCGGGACCATATTTCACTCTGCGGCGGAATCGTTCTACTCGAATTGGAGGGGTAGGATAGCTGGGAGGGTCCTTCCGGCCGAGACGGCCGCTGCGGAGGCGGCAATGAACGAAGCCGTCGCTTCCATCATGGCGAGCTACAGTTATTCGGGACCTTACTGGGATGCGGTGAGGGACAGGCTCATAGGGGACGGCAGGAGGCCTGGTATGGTCCGGGGGTTCATAGAGAGCGAAGCCCTCTACAGAGGAGCCTTCGGCGTGTCCAGGACCGAGCTCAAGTTCGGCATGCCGGAGGATGAGGGCGGCCACCCTGCGGTAAGATTGGGCGATATCGGCAGCTCGGGCGAGATGGCGTCCTTCCTTTTCAGGGGGTCCATGGACAGGGTCGATACCGTTGACCTGAGCACGTCCAAGGGTTTCTTCATCTGGGACTACAAGACGGGCTCCAACAAGGAGGACAACAAGAGCCTGCAGCTTCCCCTGTACCTCATTGCGGCATCCAGGCTCCTTGAAGACCAGGCGCCTGCCGGCGGGGGTTATTACTACGTGAGGAGGCCGGGCGACATCCAGCGGCAGATCATGCTCGGAGCCGAGGTATGGGACGCGCACGGGCCGACCAGGGAGATGCTCGAAGCTGCGGCCAGGGGATCGTTGTCAAAGATGAAGGACGCCCTGGATACGGCCCTTGACCTCATAGCATCGGCAAGGAACGGCTCCTTCCCGCCCAAGGAGAGATGCAGCGACTGGTACTGCCGGTTCGGCGATGTCTGCAGGAGGGGGGACCTCTGATGGACCTCACGCCAAGGCAGAAGGAGGCGCTGGTGACATCGCTTGACGTCAGCGTCAATGCGGGGGCGGGGTCCGGGAAGACCAAGGTGCTCGTAGAGCGGTATCTCAAGGTCCTTGAGGAGGACATCTCGCTATCCCCCGGCTCCATCCTTGCCCTCACCTTCACCGACAAGGCCGCCTCTGAGATGAGGGCCCGCGTGAGGAAGGGGATAAGGGAGCGGGCCGATGCAGCTGGAGGCAGGTGGGAGGCGATGCTCACCGAGCTCGAGGGCGCCGACATATCCACCATCCATTCGTTCTGCATGAGGCTGCTCCGTGAGGACCCTGTGCCCCTTGGCCTCGACCCCGACATGGGCGTTGTGACGGACATGGGGGCGGAGGAGCTCCTGACCGAGACCCTGTCCGAACTGCTCCTCAAGGACGGTCCGACCTCGAGCCCCCTCAAGCGTCTGATGATGGATATGAACCACGG
>JBFYMY010000047.1:0-13440 GCA_041304645.1 Thermoplasmatales archaeon | reverse complement strand
TCGTGCCGCAGCGACCAGAATATCCTCTTTGTCACAAGGAACGCCCTTCCCGGCCTCATACCTTCACCTCCTCCCTGGAAAGTTTGAGAAAGGCATCCTCGAGGTTCCCGGCCTTGGACCTTGACATGACCTCGGATGGGGACCCCTGGGCGATTATGCGCCCCTCGCGCATCATGGCGATGAGATCGCAATTGACGGCCTCGTCCATGTAATGGGTGGTCATGATGATGGTCAACCCCCGGTCCCTCATTCTCCTGAAGGTCCGCCAGAAGTTGGCCCGAAGAGGGGGGTCGACGCCCACCGTGGGCTCGTCGAGGAACAATAATCTCGGCGCGTGGACCATCGAGACGGCCAGGGACACACGGTGTCTCTGTCCTCCGCTGAGGGTGGAGAGGATCGAATCCCTCCTCTCCCCGAGATTGACCAGATCAAGGACCTCGTCCTCCCGCTTCCTATACTCGTTCCCCGATAGGCCGTTGATCCCTGCGAAGAGCTTCAGGTTCTCCTTCACGGTCAGCTCCTCGTAGAGGGCCGTTTCCTGCGGCATGTACCCGACGTTCTCCAGGGAGCCCTTCGAACCTGCCTTTCTACCAAGGACCTTTGCCGACCCGGAATCCGGCCTCACAAGTCCTAGGAGCATCTTGATGGCCGTGGTCTTCCCGCACCCGTTCGGTCCAAGGAGACCGAATATCTCTCCCTCATCGACATGTAGGTCCAGGCCTGAAACGGCTATTATCGGCCCGTAGGACTTGGAAAGCCCATTCACCTCGATGGCCCTCATGTCATTCCCTCCCCCATTACCCCGTTGAGGAACATACGTACAACCTCTCTTGTCCGGCTATCATCTACTTCGTGGAAAGGGTCCTCTCCCATCATGATGACCATCATCTCGCTCCTCAGAAAATAGCTCATGAGGAAGATCGAGGCCGTCTCGATGTCGGTCCCCTTCCTCATGGTTGGCCGCAGGATCGAACCCATCCGTTCGAGCATAACTGCCTTCACCATCCTTGGCAGCTCCTTCAGCTTCTCCCTGACGACAGCATTATTGGAGAATTCCCTTAGCATCAGCCTGTACAATGATGCCCTCTGCCTCATGTTCCCCCTCATGAACGCTACGGTCGAAAGCAGGTCCTCTTCGGGGTCTCCTGTCAATGGGGGCAATGATGACTTGAGCTCTTCGTAAGCGAATGCATGATCTATTGACATGTCAAGGAGAGAAACTTTGGACCCGAAATGACGGAACAGGGTCAGTTCATTGACCTGGGCCCTCCTAGCTATCTCCTTTGTTGTAGCTGCCATGTACCCGCATGTGGAGAAAAGTTCGACAGCGCTCTCCATGATCCTGCGTCTGGTATCGGTATGCTCGCTCATGGGCATCACCCTAAATGTAAGTATGTGCATACATACATATTATAAATGTTTATGGTCCTATCTTTTTGGTATGAAGATTGACCATCAAGGAATCAATATGTTCTTCATACCCCCGCACAACAGTGGTGTTCAATCGACGCTCTGTTGTGCATGGGTCCTGCTAATGCAATTAGCAGGTTCAGTGAAAAACCGGGGTTTTTTACAAGAATTCGAAGTCCCATTTCTAGAGGAAATAGACGAAAGGGACTTACGAAAAAACCCGACAGAAATCTTCATTTTATGTTGTAAGCCTTGGCTTATGAGGGTTTTCTTCGTCGAATACCCTATGGCTCCAGTTGAAAGAATGACCATCCTCATCTTCTTCCCTGATGTTCCTGGAGAGTTCTCAGATGGGTCATCACGACGGCAGGCGCGGCCCCCAGGGCCGTGCATGTCTCAAGACTTATCCCCCGCTCCGTCAGGTCCATGTGGAGCTTTCCCATCCCCATGACCTCCAGGGGGAGGCCCCTGGGCCCAAGGCCGAAGACAAGGAGGACCGACCGGCCGGAATCGAGCATCTCGGCCACCTTAAGGGGTGAAATGACCCTGCCCTCAGAGGGCTTCCTGGTGGCAATGACGACCTCCCCCAGCTGGGGGGGGAACCCTCCCTTGGGGTAGGGGAAATGGTTGAACCTCCCGCCCTGGGCAAGCTTCACTATCCAATCCCCCCCCTGCCCGATAGAAGTGGTTGTCACTAGCCAATCTGCCACCTCCTGGGGGGTCCGGAGCTCCTTGTCGAACGGGAACCCGAACACCGCCAGATTGCAGTCGAAGGCGGCCGCAACGGGCGCCGCGCGGGCAAGGTCCCTTCTGTGGGCCTCGGCTAGCTTCACGGGGTCCAATGAGTTGTACAACCCCAACGTCAATCTTCCCGTCGTCCCAAAAACCCCCTGAATGCCACGTATATCTCGTTGGATTTCGGTACTGACGACCGGGGCTTGACCTCCTCCACCCTCCGGAACCTGTCAGAGAAGCCTTCCTTGAGCTCCATGAGCTCATCACCCCTGAACATCTTTACGACGCAGGAACCACCTTTCCCCAATACCTCGACGGCGAGCTTCAATACTGCCCAGTTCAGGGCCAATGCCCGACCCCGGTCCAGGTTCCTGTTCCCGGATAGATGTGGCGCGGCATCGGAGAGCACGCAATCGTAGACCTTCGAGAACCTGAGGACCTCTTCCATAGTGGGGCCGGCCTCTATGTCCCCTTGCACGAACACCACCCCTTTGACGCCCGAGAGAGGGACCAGGTCCACCGAAACGACGAGTCCCTTCTCGCCCACCACTTCAAGGACGAACTGGCTCCACCCTCCCGGGGCCGCTCCAAGGTCAAGGACCCTTGAACCTGCATAGAAGAGAGAGAGCCTTTCATTGAGCTCCTTCAACTTGTATGCGGCCCTGGAATTGTACCCCTCGACCTTGGCCTGCCTGTAGAAAGGGTCCCTCTTTCTCGCCATTACCCATTGTTTGGACAAGGTCCTCCCTCAGATGACCTTGATGAGGCCTATGGTCGGCTCGTATATCGTCCCCTCGTCCAGGAGCTCCTGGATGGTCTCTTCGAGCCTTATCCTGTCTATTCCCTTCTGATCGCATCTGGTGATTATGTCCCTGTAGAGCGCCCCCTTCTCGGAGCTGCATTCCTTGATGAGCCTTAGCACATCGTCCCTGATATCAGGCGGCCTGGGTGCGGCCCCCTTCGGAGGGGGCGGAGCTTCCAGAAGCGGCCTTCCGCCACCTTCTATGGCCAGTCCCAGGGCCCCCCTGATCGCTTCCCTGAACTGCATCAGGTCCTGTTTGCCGTAGAGGCTCAATGCATTCACCGCCGACTCGGCGGACCTCCGGAGATGCCCTTTATCCATCAGGGGACCGACCGCGGGCTCGTTCATGACCTGGGCGTCCTCGAGGGCCTTGAGCTTCTCCAATGTCAGCCTTGATGTGGATACAATCCACCTGTCCCGCTGCGGGATGTCGACGGGGAAGATGACCTCGGGCTTGATGGAAACATAGAACGAACCGTCATCCTTGGTGAAGGTCCTGACCTTGCCCACGACACCGAGGAGGGTCGGGGGTTCGAGCGTTGGAAGCACCGACAGCGGCTGGGGCTGATACTGCCCCACATAGAGGTAGAACGTACCCGTGGGGTCCCTCACCTCGGCCCGGTAGAGGGGGGATTCCTCGGAGCCGTTGTTGACCTTGGACATGAGGACGCCAACGAAATAGAGCCTGTTCACGGGGTCCCCTAACGGGCTTATCACGTAATTGGGGGCGTTCTCCTCGGTGGCCTTGTCCTCATGGGCGGACCTGTTGTACTCTATGGCAAAGACCCGCTTCGCCACTTCCCTGTTCCTTGCCATCACGGCACCTCCATGAGGGAGAGCATCTTCTTCGCCTCCTCCAGTGGGTCGGTGATATCGTCCTCAAGCTTCGCAGGGAGCATGTTGGGCCCGAACTCGTCCTTCATGACGTTTCCCCTAAGGACCAGGTCCCTGCCCAAGAGCTTCTGGACCAGATGGTCCACCAGCCTGGCCTCGCTGTCGCAGAACTTGGTCTCGCATTCCTTGACGGACATGCCAAGGACCTGTTCCGTTAGCTCCGTGTTGAGAATGGCAGAGAGGGCGCCCGTACCGTCATCTATGATGATCTTCGTCCTGAGGTCCACTATCCCATCCTGTGGGCCGTGCACCGTGCAATTGCCACCTGCCAGGGCCCTATTGCAGGACGGGCACCTGAATATCAGTCCCGAGCCGTCCCTTATCTCTATGACCGTCCCGGCCACCTCCACGTCGGAGGCCCCTGACTGTTGGAGCTCCTCGGCAGCGAGCCTCGGGGTCCTCATCACATCGAAGTCCACCTCCGGCAGCTTCTCCACCTCGGCCCTCTCGTCGAAATTGAGCTGCGGTATACCCCTCCAGTCCTTGACGTAGGCCCCTTTGACGGCTATGACATCGCCCACCTCGAACCCGAAATCGTGCCACGATGTGAACCGGACCCGCTTCGTTTCGTCCGCAAGCATCCCGTCAACTATCCTTTTGGCCCCCTTCTCCGTCTCTATCTGTCTCTTCTCGGCGGAGAGGACCTTGCCCTTGACGGAGACGTTTCCCTGACCGGTCCGCAGGTCCCTGAGCGAGAGCTCTACCAAAGCCCCGTACCTGGGCAGCTTGGACACGTCCAGGTCAGAAAGGGTGCCTTCGGGGGCCTCTTCAACGACAGCATAGGACCCCAGATTGAGCTCCAGTTCGCCCCGAAACGTCCTGACTGAGGCGCCCTTTATCGTGTAGCATTTGGCCTTTTCCAGTGCATGGCCCTCCCACGAGACGAACCTTCGGATCATGGTCTCGTCGGCGACCAGCCCCGTGCTGAGCGTCCTCTCGCCGTTCTGGGTCATCTGCAGCCTCTGGTTCGAAGACAGGCATTTCACGGTCACTTCGACACCTATCTCGTTGCCCTGCAGCTCGGACAGGCTCCTGTGACCGATCGAGGTCCTTGAGGGTTCCCTGACCCCCATCTTCCTCAGTATGGCCTTCTTCGCTTCCTGGGGGACTATCCCGAACCTTATGTAGCGGGAGAGCTCCCTTGAAAGCTCCTCCTCGTCCGCTTCCGGAAGCGCCTCCTTCAGCTCCTTGACTATAGGCGCGATCTGTTCCTCTGTCATCTACGAACCTCCTGGGGGGTCCTGAACGATGTTACCTTGAACCTTCAGACCATTAGAGATCATCGACCGTCATATATCCGTCCTTGGGCTTGGCGCCCTTGGGCTGGGACCTGACCGGGGGTTTGGACCCGGGGGTCATGGGGACCGCGGACGGCGGCGGGGCGGAATATGTGGAGGACTGGGAATATGTGGGAACGACCTTCGGGGGGCCTGCGGGCGCGGCGGTCCTGGGCTGTTTAGGGGTGATGGGGATGCCCAGTCTGACCTTGTCCTCGTCGGAGAGGTTCGCCAGGTCCAGGGAGAGCAGGACCCTGAGCTCCTTCTTCTTCTGGTTGATCATATATATCCGGATTATGGCCAGCGGGAGTATTATGAGGAATGCGAGGACGAAGAAAATGGGGACGAGCGGGAGCATGGGCTCGTAATAGATGTTCATGGAGAAGATGACATCAAGGTTATCGTAGGGGTCGTCGAGGTTGTCGGGATTGTAGAACATCACATAGAAGGTGTTCGTGTCGGAATCCCTGAAGGCCAGCTCCCATTTGAGCTCGGTCCTGGAATTGGTGAGGGAGGAGTTCCTTACGGCCCTGGACTTGAGGTAATCGTGGAGGTCGTTCCCCGTCGTGTCCAGGGAGAGGTCCGGAAGCTGGTCCTTGAAGATGTAGATATAGACCCTGGCATGCTCGCCGGAGAGCTGCTCGTCGAGCTCGAAATCGAAGAATATCTGGTAGAGGGTCGGGATGGCGACCGCGTCTATCCGCCCGCTCTGGTCGTAGCTGTTCTTGGAGATGGAATAGGACCTCTCGTTCTGTGTGGAGAGCTCGGATGCCGGCGAGATGTATATGCCCAGGATGATGAAGAAGAACAGGGCGGTGGAAATGAACGCGAACACCCATCTGTTCCTGGCCACCTCAAGGTCGGCCGACCTCTCCACCAGCTTGTTCTTTATCGCTTCGTTCTCGCTCATCATAAGGAGCATCCCCCGGCCCAGGAAGGTCGATGTAGCTTATCGCCTAGTTCGATTAAAACGTTTTCCTTCCCCCCAGGTCTCTCCCGAACGGTCAATGATATATACCCTCTCCCCTCTTGAGGCTTCGAGGCCCATTTATGTTCAAGGGATGTGTACTATCAATGTTTTTCCTGGCCACCGCCCTGCTGCTGGCACTATGGCCGCAAGGTGCCGACGGTGCTGCAGTGGTCGTGGATGCATCATCCGTCACATACTCCCCCTCCTCTCCTTTCCATTCCGACGTCATCACCGTCTCCGCAAGGGTCATTGCATCCAAAGCGGAGCTCGGTCCGGGCAGCGTGGTCCTCAAGCATAGCCTCTGCACCGAGACCTACTGCGCCCTCCCCGATACCGCGGTGATGACGCTCGAAAATGAATCCGGCCTCTACAAGGTCACCATAGGACCATTCCCGGCGAAGGATGCCTCGGACCTGCCCTATATCGACATCCGCTTCCACGTCGAAGCCACGGGGACGCCTACGGACGGGACCTCGGGCCCTGTCAAAGGCTCATCGAGTGAGATAACGGTCTACTTCCAGGAAGATGGTCCGGTAGATGATGATGACGAGGACGATGATGGGAACGAGTCGCCCTTCCCCCTTCTGGCCCTCTCCCCGTTGGTGCTCTCTCCCTTAATTCGCCGTGCAAGGAAGCGGACCCATTGAGGACCTGGTACATCTCAGGTGACAATGCCATCCTCGATGATATCCACCGTCATCCTTCTGAGGGTAGCGCTCTCAAGGATGTCTTGGGCGCTCTGGGTCCCGGGAAGGACGAGCTCCCTACCGTTCTGCGGACGTCTCGCCATCATGACGTCCAGGGCCGCCATGGTATTGCCGTCCCCCTCCGAGGCGACGAAAAGAACGGGGCGGATGCTACCCCAGTTCTCGGCGGCCTGGGCCACATCCAGGTCGTAACAGTCCAGTGTGGGTGAGATGACCACCGCGGACATCATACGCGCAGAGGTCATCCTTGCGGCCTGATCGAAGCCGTAGAGCCCTCCTTTGCCAAGGCCCAGGAAGGAGCTCTCCTTGCCTGCATCGGTGTTCGGTCTTCCCCGGTCATCGGAGCCCGACACCCATTTTTGGGCGGCCTGCAGGTCGCGCTGGAAGTTCATGAAGTCCTTGTGCCCCATCATCGTGTGATCGTACCTGATGGTCGGGGATTTGACATTGTAGGTGGATTCGCCGTGGCCCCTAAGGTCCAATGCAACGACATTGTAGCCTCTCTTGACCAGCCAGGGAGCGACCTCCGAGAAGACCGTTCGGTCCTGGCCTATATCGTGATAGAGATAGACCGTCGGGGCCCCATCCTCCGCGGCGGGATAGAAGGTACCGTTTATCACTGCCCCGTCGTCCGAGGCGAAGAAGAAGGACCTGGGCGGTCTTCCCTTGCTCTCCCCCTCGCGGAGCTTTGTGATGAAGAGCACACCGGCGGCGATGAGTATGAAGACGGCCATCACCGCTAGCACCATTCCCGCCACATCAGCGAGTTTGAGCTTGCGGTCCGATAATGCGCTGCCCCCCTTTGCCTCCCTCATCCTCTTCACCGGGTCCTTACCGGGGTGGAGCCTTCGGTAATGCGCCTTGATGTTCTTCCTCTGGACCACCGTTCTACAGTCCGGGCATTCTACCCTGTCCTGTCCTAGTACCATGGTTACCACTGTTGTGATGGCTTCTCTTCATAATTCAATCTTTTGAGACATTAGTGGGACCCTGCCCAGGTCCGGACCCCTTGCTGCCCAGAAGCAGCCTAAGGACCGCTTCGTCCCTCTCCAATGCGGAGAGAGAGGCCATATCCTCCTTGGGGAGCCCCTTTGCATATGCCAGCGCCGACGGTGACCCGCCGCATGCCGAATGGAAGGCCCTGGACAACGCCGCGGGAAGCCCGGACTCGACACAGCTGTTGACGAAGACCTCTAACGGCAGCCCCCCCAGTTCGATCGGGCTTCCCTTCACCTTCAGAACGCCCTCGACCACCAGAATAAGGGGTGTTGACCTCAGCCCCTCGGGCCAGGAGCCGTCCCTGGGGTCCTTGACCTCCAGCTCGCCGCCGGACATGAGGACCCCGGAGAGGTCCATCTCGCCCGGGCCGTTCAATACCACCAGATCGTAGCTCTCCTCGTCCATGCATAGCTCCTCGGACCGCCCCCTTTCGAGCCAGAGGACCCTGAGCCCTCTGAGATTGGCATGGCCCACTATAAGGGTCCTCTTGCCCATGCCGGCGGCTCCGGTGACGACAGCGAACCTGTCCTCCTTGAGGAGCCGGTCGAGCATCCCCAGCTCCTTGGCCCTCCCCACGAGCTTGAAGGGGGGTTTGGGCGGTATCGAGACGGTATATCCCCTTGGTATGCAGTAACCTTTGTTTGACCCGGTTCCCATCGAGGCGGATAGCCAGAGCAGTTCGTTCCATCTCAGATTACCGGAGGTCGAGAGCAGCACCGACATGGGAAGGGGCGGTCTCTTAAGGGCCGAAAGCTCGTCGTTCAACCTCCTTGAAGCGTCAACGAGCCTCTCCTCGCACATTGCCCCATCAGGTCCTGCCCAGGATATGGGCTCCTCCTTGGCCCGTTCGTATATTTCCAGGGCAGAACTGGCCCCCTTATCGGTGAGCCTGTAGACCTTCACCCTTCGGGGTCTGCCCGGGGCCCTGCCGAACCCTTCGACGACAAGACCGTCGGAGATTAGGGGCGATAGGACCCTGGGAACATGGGTCCTGCCTATGGAGCATTCCTTTGCAATGGTCTCCTGGTCCGAGAAGCTCGATGCGGGGTCCGCCGGTCCGGCCCTCTGCAGAAGATGGACTAGGAGCCTGTCACCGGACGTGTAGGGCAGCGCCGCTCATACCCCCTTGCTGCGCTTCCTCTCCATCGCGGCCCTGACGAGGCCAAGGAAGAGAGGGGCGGGTTTGACAGGATGCGAGAGGAACTCGGGGTGGAACTGGCAGCCGAGATGGAACCGGTTCCCGGGCAGCTCACCTATCTCCATCTTGATACCGTCCTCAGAGACGGCGGAGAAGACGTAGCCCCTCTCTCTGAGCCTATCGACCCACTCCGGATTGATCTCGTAGCGGTGCCTGTGACGCTCCCATATCTCCTCCCTCTTGTAGAGCTCGTAGGCCCTGGTCCCCTTGGACACTATGCTCTTCTGGGCCCCCAGCCTCATGGTGGCCCCTTTCTGGGTGACCCTGAGCTGCTCGGGGAGGATGTCAACGACGGGATAACGGGTGTCGGGATCGAACTCCGTGGAATTCGCACCTTTGAGCCCCATGACGTTCCTTGCGAACTCGACCACGGCGAGCTGGAGCCCGAGGCATATCCCCAGGAACGGGATGTCGTTCTCCCTTGCGAAACGGACCGCTTCGATCTTCCCCTCGGTACCCCTCGATCCGAACCCGCCGGGGACGAGTATGCCCTGGCAATGGGAGAGCCTTTTGATCATCTCGACCCTCTCTTTCTCGTAGTCGGGGCCCGTTTCGGGGGCGTCGATCCATTCGAGGTCTACCCTGACCCCTGCATCCGCCCCGGCGTGCTCGAAGGCCTTGAAGTGGGATATGTAGGAGTCCTTCAATCCCGTATACTTGCCAACTATCGCTATCCGGACCGTCTCGGTGGCCGAATCGAACTTGTCAACGAACCGTGACCACTCGGTCAGGTCGCATGGCCGTCCATCCAAGCCCATGAGGGACGAGATGATCTGGACCACCCCCTGTTCATGGATCATAAGGGGGACCTTGTAAATGTTCTTGACGTCATGTGCGGAGATGACCGCCTCCGGCTTGACGTTGCAGAAAAGGGAGATCTTATCCTTGGTCGATTGGTCCAGCGGCTCGGAGCATCTGCCGATTATGATGTTCGGGGTGATACCGATCGAACGAAGCTCCTTTACGGAGTGTTGGGTTGGCTTGGTCTTCTGCTCGCCGACCACGCCCATTATGGGGATGAGGGTCGTGTGTACGAATAATACGTTCTGGGGCCCCTTTTCCATATGCATCTGCCTGGCGGCCTCGAGGAAGGGCATCGACTCAATGTCGCCCACGGTGCCACCCATCTCGACCATGCAGATATCGGCCCCGGACTCGGCAGCGACCTCTGTTATGGACCTCTTTATCTCGTTGACGATGTGCGGGATTATCTGGACGGTCTTCCCGAGATAATCTCCTCTGCGCTCCTTGTTTATGACCGTCAGGTAGACTTTACCCGTCGTGATGTTGTGCTTCGATGAGAGGCTCGTGTCCAGGAACCGCTCGTAATTGCCCAGGTCTAGGTCCACCTCACCACCGTCGTGGAGGACGAAGACCTCACCATGCTCGTAAGGGTTCATCGTCCCGGCGTCACAGTTGAGGTATGGGTCTATCTTGATCGCTGTGACCTTGTAGCCGCAGCTCTTCATTAGGAGACCTATGGAGGATGTGGCAATACCCTTGCCAAGCCCTGACAGTACGCCGCCCGAGACGAATATGAACTTCACTTAGACCCCCTACGGGATATGGTGAACCTGTCAATAAATGTTCTTGATGGACGGGACCGATGGACGGTCCCTGAAGGAGGGTATACACCTCAATGGTCCCTTGCACCAGGTATGAACCTGCCCAGGAAAGCATCCATCGACCAGTCGACAGCTCCTTCGGGGGAACGTCCCACCCAGAAAGGGATCATTACCCTTTCCGTCCTGAGCACCTCAAAGGATGATGGGTCGAAGCCGTAGGTGACCTCCTGATAGATGGTGCTCATCAGGGAATCCCTCACGAGCCGGTCCTGGGTGATGCCCTCCTTCGTGAGCCTTTCCAGCAGGATGGCCCTGCCGTCAAGGTCGGGGTCGGCCCCATCGGCCACCTGGGCCCCGTGGGAGGATGGACCCTCCCAGACGTCCCGGAGCGAGCACAGCTCCGTAGAGATCGCCGAGGGTATGTCGTTGGGGCGTTTCTCGGTCATGCTGAGAAGGAAGCTCCCGGTCCTTTCGAGCGGCTCTAGCTGACCCGAGCGCAGTTGATATCGTACGTCCAGGAGCATGTGGGGAACGAGGACCAGCTCGGGCGGAGGGTCCATTTGGGCTCCGGCCTTGGTGCAGGCCTCCTCTCCGCTGAGCTTGACAGGTGCGAGACGGAACCCTATCCAGGGACCGACGGACTGCGCTTCCTTGATTGGGGGAGCATTGACAGGAACCTCCGTGGGGGTAACGGGGCCGAGGAACGATGATGAAATGTCCCCAAGCATCTCCATCATACCGGAGAGGGATGCTCCAAGGTCAACCTGGACCTGAGGAGTGGCCTCAGCAGACTTCTGGGAAGGGTGTGTTTTCCTTTCCTCGGAGGCATGTTCGGCCCCGTTCAGCATGGAATGGATGTCAAGCGTCTCGATCACTGCCTTGCCGGACCTTGTTGGCGGGGCCGGGTCAGCATTGACGGTGGTAGTGGACGGGGTCGATGGCCGTTCGGGTCCCCCTCCGGCCCCTGACAGAGCGGCCTCTCCAAGGGCCAATGTCAATGCCATCCGGTCCCATACGGCGACATTCTCGCGCAGGAGGACCGCCCTTGCACCTTTGCCCGGGACCACAGGGGTCAAGAACACCATCCTTGCTGCACCATCGTTCCCTGCCATGGAAACGAACATCTCCACCTCACCCTCGGTGGGGGCTGCATCGAGCGCCCCATAGCCCACTGCGGTTGTGGTCCCATCCTTGGAGAGCAGCAGGTACCGGTTATCCCAGGAGGATGTGATGAGGGAATATCCCCTTGACCTGAAGACCGCCCCAACCAGTTCGTGCAGGTCTGCGCTGGTCATCTTCCATCCATCCGATACGGTTCCCATTCCCTCAGTCGTCCAGGCTTTCCAGGACGTCCAATACCTCGCTTTCGAACCCTTCAGAGCCCTTCTTTCCCTTGGCCCGCAGGGGCAATGACCGTCCGCTCTGAGGCCTGGCCGCCTGTTGGGGCCTGGCCTTGATCGGGGGTACATCTATATCGAAATCATCGTCCTTCCTTGCTCCCTCCGGAACGGCGATCGGGGCAAGGGGCCTTGCCCTCTGAACGGGTATTTGGGGCATCTTCCTGGCCTCGGCAGCTTGGGCAAGCCTCTTCTTCACGGCCTCCTCCCTCCGGAGCTCCTTTGATAACTGCCGCGCCCTTGCCCTCTCCTCCCTCCTGGCCGGGTCGCTGATCGATCGGTAGAGCGCTATGAAGCCAGGGTACTTGCCTTTGGGCAGTCTGCGTTTCCTGAGGGTGAACATGTTGATCCCCATATTGAACATGATGAGCAGGAACAACAGGTAGGACAAAAGCGTCCATGTGAACGGGACGAATACCGTATCCAGACCTAGGGTATATACCGAGAACGACATCTCGAACCAGTTCTCCTCGGTCCTGTCACCGTCCACGACCTGGAACCTGGAATTGTGGGAGACCGCCCTCACATTGAAGTCGAGCACCTCCATGTGGTATTTGAACTGCTGCCGCCTTGGTGGAACGACCTTCAGTCTCACCTTGCCCTCCGCTCTCGGTGGAATGTCCAGGACAGTGCTCTCGAACTCGAACGACCAGCCGCTCTTCGCATAGGTGGCTTCGTTGGGAATGTTGAGCTCGACCCTCTCGTTCCCGTTCCCCCTGTTCCTCACGATGACATCGACCTCCGTCGGTTCTCCCGGACGTATCTGCACCATGGGAGGATCGAACATGAGGTCCAGGTAGTGGAAGGGTTTCACATTGACATAGATGTAGAACTCTTCGATGGTCCCAGCGCTCCAGGACTCGACACCCTGGCTGAACGGTGTGAACCAATCCCCCCAGACCTTGACCTTGATGAGACCCCCTACGGCCGAGGAGTAGTTGATCATGGGGGAGGTCACCTGAAAGTTGAAGACTATGTCGGTGTGGTTGAACTTGGACACCGGATCGAAATCCATTACCCTTGGGAAGATGCTGCCAAGAACGATATCGGGCCTGCTCGATTCGAAGTACAGGTTGGCGAGCACCCTTGTCCTCAGTGCCCTTGCTGATCTGAAGAGGTCCACTTTGCCCCGAACGCTCTGCATCCCGGTGGTCCCGGGTCCCGTCAGGACATCTACCACGTTGCCCTCATCGCCCCTGGGATAGAGCGATATGGCCATAGATACGGGCCTGAGAGCATCGGCTTCGCCGGTCGTGCCTCCATCAAGCAATGGGTCCGCTGCTAGTAGCAGGGACGATACAACGATCACAATGGTGAGAAGGAGGGTGGGCTTGGACCGGCCCCTGCCGGACACGTTCATGGAAGTCATGGAGGGCCTCATCTGTCCTGGGGGGTGTCAACCTCCTCCACTATCCTCTCGCCGGCATAGACAGCATCTATGGAATGTATGGAGCCTGAGAGCCCCTCTATCGCCCGCTTGATAAGG